>JAZNMO010000034.1:0-34698 GCA_045579665.1 Lachnospiraceae bacterium | reverse complement strand
GTAATGTTTCAGTATCTTACATCTAAACTAAAAAGGCACCTTTCAAAAAAAGAGATAGGTATCTTGGACATCCAAGATATCTATCTCGATTATTAGCTAGGGACTGCTTTTGCGCTGAGTGCTTTTTTCACAGCCCCTTTTACTATATCCTCTATTTCTTTTTAGGCTTGCAAGAGCAGCCAATTCCAAGTGCACCTTCTCCAGTATGACAGCATATCGCCAATGGAAGGTTATCACACAGCACCTTCATTCCAGGAAAATAGGCTTCTATCTCAGCTACCCATTCCTTAGTAGTCTCTTCGTCCGCACTCGATGCCGCCATTAAATACACCTCATTCTTTTCATATGCGTCCTTAAAGGTAACCTCTAAATCATGCTTCATAGCCTCGAGCATTTCATGCTTCGCCTTCTTCATGCCACGGCTTTTCTTAAATGCCTCTAGCATTCCTGTCCCAAGCTTAAGTATCGGCTTAATATTTAATACCGTTCCTATAGCAGCTGCTGCCGTTGATATACGCCCGCCTCTCTTTAAATATTCTAAGGTTTCTACACCAAGATAGATGACCATCTCCTCCTTAGTATTCTCTAATATCTCCTTAATCTCCTTCGCACTATAGCCTTCCTCTATCAGCTCTAGTGTATCCAAAAGAGAGCGATGTAAAGGTGTCGCCATCCTACCGTTATCTACTACATGTACCCTTCCCGCAAACTCTTCTTCCTCTGCCAGCATCTTTGCCGTGTTACAGGAACCACTCAGACCGCTGCTAAGAGGCATATAAAGAATTTCCTCATACTCCTCCAAGCCTTCTTTCCAAAGGTTCATAACAGCCTCTGGTGATGGCTGTGAGGTTGTTACAGTCTTCCCCTCCGCTAACCATGCAAAAAACTGCTCTCTTGTAATATCTATATCCTCATAGTAACACTTTTCATCTATATAGAACGGCATTGGCAAAACCTTAATTCCTAACCTTGCCGCTTCCTCCGGCTCTATCGCACATTGACTATCTGTAATTACTCCTATTGCTTTCATCTGCTTCTTCAACCCTTTCCTTCACACATTCCATAAATTCAAAAGACATAGTGCACAAATAATAATTGCAATTGCACCCAGCTTCCTCCTGCTTACAGACTCCTTAAATACCAAAATACCAATAATTGAAATCACAATCATCGTTACCACGCTATACATCGGATATACCAAAACTGCTGCCATCCCATTTAAAGCCAATAATAAGAATCTTGCCGAAAAGTAATTGGGCACACCAATCAGCATACCAAACAATAAATCCTTCTTTGTAATCTTTTGCTTCCCTCTTATAGCCAAAACCAATGCCAATACAAATGCAGTCAAAAAAGTAATCAATAAATAAGAATCCTTTCCATTTGCAACACCTATTTTATCATAAATGTTTGCCATGGAATCAGTAAATCCACTTAAAATCAACAAAAGCAAAAGCCAAATTTTCTTGTTACCGTTCTTCATTGCATCTTTTTCAAAATGAATCATAACGATTGCTACAAGAGACAGTATGACTCCCAAAAGCTGCGTCCAAGTTGGCAACTCATGAAATATTATAATTGCCATAATGGTTGGTATCAACACTCCCAATTTCATAAACGTGGATGCCAACACAATCCCATTATGCTGCATATTGAACTTTAAGAATTCAAAGCTCACCAAATACAAAATACCGCTTAAAATTCCCAAGCCTATTATAAATATATCCGATTGCGCTATTCCATAATCAGTACTCTGATTCATAAACACCATAGAAAGCAAGATACATATCGCATAATTTGCCATAAACATCCCCATTTGATTGGTAATATGCTTTTCACTTAACCGCATACATACGGACACCATTACACTACTGGCAATCGCAAGCAATAAATAGAGCATAGTAAACTTCCCTTCCGTCCCACTTTTCATCTTATATAAAATGAAATTAATACTATATTATTTGATTTTCAAACTAAAATCAATAGTAGAAAGAACGCAAAAAATCTGTCAGAATTTCTTCTCTGACAGATTTTCCCGTTTTCATATTAACTTCCCACGTTTTCTTCCTCAATCAATCGCACCACAGCCATCTCTACCTGATGATTCTGTATCTGTGTCACATTGACATTTAGTCCGCATACGTCCACTTCAATGTCGACTCCATCCTCAGGTATATTACCCAATGTATGGAAAATCAATCCATTAAAAGTATCAAACTCCTCATATGGCAACGCCACCTTGGTTACCTCAGCTACATCCTCCAGCAAAGCACTTCCGTGCACCCTCCATACGCCTTCCTGTACAGCCTCTATCACCTGTTCCTCATCCATATTGGTATCGTCTACCAAGTCTCCTACCAACTGCTCTACCAAGTCATTCATGGTAATAATACCTGTCATACCGCCATACTCATCTAATACAACGGCAAGTGTTTGGCGCTCCCGCTTCATGTTACGGAATAACACGTCCGCTCTCACTGTATCTGGTACGAAGTAAGCCGGTCTTACTGCATTCTGCATTACAAATTCCCGACTCTTATCCTTTAATCTAAAGTACTCTTTTGCATTTAAAATACCTACAATATTGTCTGCTGTCCCATCACAAACAGGATATAAGGTATGTCGGGTATTGTATATGGTATCCCCCCAAACCTCCATGCAATCCTCTGTATCCAGCATTACCACATCTGTTCTATGTGTTACCAGCTCCTCAGCGGCTAAATCATCAAACTCGAATACATTCTGTATAAACTCACGCTCTTCGTGGTCGATGGTTCCCTTTTCACTTCCCGCATCTACCATCATGCGAATTTCTTCCTCACTTACATTGTCCTCTTCTGCATTAGGATCAATTCCCAGCAAACGAAGTACACCATTTGTAGACAATGTCAAAAAGCTTACCAATGGTGCAAATATTTTTGCAATTCCACTAATTAAGCCTGACAGCCCCAGTGCCAACGCTTCTGCCTTGCGCATTGCTACCTGCTTGGGCACCAGTTCACCAAATACCAATGTAAAATAAGATAATATAATTGTTATCAGTACAACCGCAATCGAATCCAGAATATGTACAGGAATCGTTACTCCCAAGCCTACTACCAAATCTACAAGCACTCCGGAGAAATTCTCCGCTGCAAAGGCACTGCCTAAAAATCCCGACAATGTAATCGCTACCTGAATCGTCGCCAAAAACCTTGCCGGCTGACTTGTAAGCCGCACCAAACGAACCGCTCTCTTATCTCCTTGCGAAGCCATCCTCGCCAGCTTCGTATCGTTCATGGAAATAAACGCAATCTCCGCACACGCAAACACCGCATTTAGCGCAATTAACACCACCTGTAACAAAATCATGAATAAAATTGTACTGTCTCCCTCATCCATTGAATTAATCAAATCTCCTTTACTATTTTCTATAAGAATGCGCCCATTATAGCAAAAGAAAAGGGACATCGTCCATGCGACATCCCTAATCTTTACTACATCTTAACTATTCGGATCTCAAAGCTACTACCGGGTCCTTCTTGGCTGCACTTCTTGAAGGAATGATTCCTGAGAAGAGTGTCAGGCCAACACTGATTAATACTAAGATAACTGCTGCCGGAATCGGAAGCACCGCATTCAGTGAATAAATACCTGTTAACTCATGAATTACCATATTAATTGGAATACAGAGCAAATAGGTTACGCCAACACCAAGTACACCCGAAGCGAAGCCGATAATGATTGTCTCTGCGTTAAACATACTTGATACATTCTTCTTGGAAGCACCAATTGCTCGCAAAATACCAATCTCCTTGGTTCTCTCCTGTACGGAAATCAATGTGATAACACCAATCATAATAGAAGATACAATCAACGAAATGGCAACAAACGCAACTAACACATATGTGATTGCATTGATAATCGTTGTGATGGATGACATCATAAGTCCGATATAATCTGTATATTTGAGCTGCTCCATCTCATCTCGTCCCTCATTATAATCATCTATGGCATCTACAATTACATCTTTATTTTCAAAGCTTGAAGCATAGAGATTAATCGTTGACGGACTTGCTAAATCAAGATAACCAAGCGCAATCAGATTATCCTCATAGGTCGATTCTGAGAACTCCAATAACTCATCATAATACTGTACACACTGCTCTGTTGTAAGAGTCGGGAGAGTCTGCTCCAAAGCCATTACCAGCTCTACCGGCATCATTGCCGATAACTGTGCCTGTACCTGTGCTGCATACTGCATCTTTACCTGCTCTGTTACCATCTGGGTAAAGATTTCCTCTAAATCCTCATCTGTCATACTCTCTGTATATTCTTTAATCTCAGACTCACCCATGCCCATCTGCTCCTGCATTACCTGCACAAGTGTATCCTCCATCGTTTCACGCGTCTGACCTGCCATCGCCTGCTCTACTGATGCATCCAATGTCTCCTTAGACGGAATACACATCATCTGAATATAAAACTGAGCCTTTTCCACATCATTAAGCTCTTCTACATATGCATAGAACTCTTCTTCCTTCTGCTCATCAGATACTGCACCTTCTGTATCCTTGAACGGAAGTCCTGTAAAAATATCTTTTGTAGAATCTGCAAGCTGTGCCTCTATCGCTTCATTGCCCTCTGCCTGCTCTATCACATATTCTGTCAGCTTACTTGTGTATGCAATCGAGCCTGTGAGCATCGTCGTAGATGCATCCTCGTTCGGACGAATAATACCTGTCACCTTCAAAGCAAGACCATTATCATAAAGATACTTCAAACCCGCCTCTGTCTCTCGAAGGTCTGTATAAAGTCCTGTTTTTTCATCATAGCTATAACAGTCTGAATTTAAAATTGTCTTAAACTCCATATTACAGATTTCTTCAAAGGTCCAGCTTTTATCCTTTTCTACCTCAAGCTCTGCACCTTCAAGCGCAGCCTTGATAATATTCTCCATATAAGTCTCTGATTCCAGACCAAGAGCGTACAAAGTCAAATCATCTATCTCATTATTCTCATCCACTACAAGAACAATCTCATCATAATTATTAGGCCACTCACCGTAAATGACATCATACTGATTCTTCAATACGTCATTCACAACCTTACCGTTGTCTCCTGGTAACATCTCCTGCCATACGGAACCGCTACCCATGGACATCATATCTAAGGAATTCATGCCCATCATGGAATCCTGTAAATCCAGCATAGATGCCATATCAAAGTCCATATACTCGATGACAAGTCTCTCTAGAAGCTCCTGTGCATCAGAACGCATAATTTCCCCATCTACATTCTTTGTGTAAATCAGCATATCCAAATCATAGGTATACTGTATTCCATTTAATGCCTCTGACAACACGCTGTTCTCATCTGCATATTCTACATCAATATATTCTTTAAACGATTTCAAATCGTTCTCAATCGTCTCCATATTGTTCATTGCATCTGCAATTTCGTAGAGAGATGACTTCATATAGACAGCTTCCTTATCATGCTCTACTCCCTCACGGGTTATACCCATAAAGCTTTCCATAATCGAGCCCAAATCCATCGTTGACTTCTCAATCGTCAACGGATAGGAAGACAATGTTTCCTCCTGCACCATATCAATATACACAGTAAGTCCCTGTGAAATCGCTAAAATCAACGCAATACCGATAATACCGATACTTCCTGCAAAGGCAGTCAGCGTCGTTCTTCCCTTCTTGGTAAACAGATTCTTGAGTGAAAGCATAAAAGATGTAGCAAAAGACATAGAAGGCATCTTCTTGCCCTTTTTCTCTCTTCTTCTGTGCTCCTCTCTGTCAAGAAGCTCTTCCTCTATCACTTCTTCCTCTGACAAAGGCTGAGAATCATTTAGGATAACGCCATCCAGCATCTTAATAATTCTGGTAGAATACTGCTCCGCAAGCTCCGGATTATGTGTAACCATGATAATCAAACGCTCGTCCGCAATTCTCTTCAAAATCTCCATAACCTGTACACTGGTCTCTGTATCCAGCGCACCTGTCGGCTCATCTGCCAGAATAATATCCGGGTTATTTACCAAAGCTCTTGCTATGGCAACTCGCTGCATCTGTCCGCCTGACATCTCGCTTGGCTTCTTTGTCAGCTGATCACCCAAACCAACCTCCTCTAGCGCCTTCTTCGCACGTTCTCTTCTCTCTGCCTTAGAAACACCCGAAAGTGTCAATGCAAGCTCAACATTCTGCAATACCGTCTGATGAGGAATCAGATTATAGCTCTGAAATACAAATCCAATGGAATGATTACGATAAGTATCCCAATCTCTATCCTTAAAATTCTTCGTTGATTTGCCATTGATAATCAAATCACCATCTGTATACTGGTCCAATCCACCAATAATGTTCAGCATGGTAGTCTTACCACAACCGGACGGTCCTAAGATAGAAACAAATTCGCTATTACGAAAGGTCAGATTGATTCCCTTTAGTGCATTTACCTTACCGTCTCCTGCAGGGTACTCTTTTTTGATATTGCGCAGCTCGAGCATACATTACCTCCTAAAAAAACTCATGCATAATACGAATTACTTCGTTGCAAATGCAACTCCCGCAATTCTATATCATATTATTGCATAAATCCTAGCACTTTTGTGCAAAATGTCAATATTTTTTATTAATTTTTTATAACTCATCTCTCATTCTATATCAATCAATACTTATTAATATACAAAAAGAGAGCTTCAAGATGAACATTATGTCACCTTAAAGCTCTTTTTATGCTTCTACACCTCTACTATCTTCCTGTTACTTGATAATTTATGTAATTTCTTCTGCCAATCCAAACCACTACAATAATAACTGCCACATATAAAATCGGTGCAAACTGCCATGTCGTAAGTTCTATTCCCAAAATGGATACCAAACGCATATCGATAAAGCCTTCATCAATCTTAAGCAGATTAATCGGAAGATAACTCCATAACTGAGAAATCGCTCCCCATGAAACAGGCATTGGAACCATTCGCGCTCCAAAAAGTATACCGATTACAATTGCCATAGCACCGACACTGTTCTTTAGCAACTCTGCGAGTACCATAGTAAAAATAGCAGTCATGATGGAAGATAACAGCAATAATCCCATAAGAATCAATGTTACCTCTCCTACCGTCATGTCATATGAATAAAAGTTAACTAATGCAACCTGTATTGATGTCTGAAAGCCCTCCACACCATAGCTAAAGAAATTACCTGCCATTGTCACTACTATAAACAACAGATTTCCCACAAAGGTTACAATGCTTCCTGCTAATATCTTTACAGCAAATAGCTTTCCTCTTCCGTGCTGACTGCATAGTATCAGCTGGTCTGTCTTTCTGCTATGCTCCTCGCCGAACACATTTACCATAGCAATCGAGATAAAGAAGGTAAATATCAGACATATCATATATGTTCCTTGCATTCCTGCCAGATATTCATACGCAGTGGCATATTCATAAGTAAATGGCTTCTCTACCTCTGACTCTTTCACCTGCCAATATGTCTTCTCTTTATCACTCAATTCATAGTATTCCCACATTGCTTCTACATCTGTCTGTCGTGCTTCATGCAGCGTCTCTTCTGTCAGAATTCCGGCCATCAAAGCCTTTTTTAGTCCCCACATGCTAATTCTTTCATCCAGACCTGCATACTTACGTGCTTCCTCTTGATAAGCCGAAGAGAAACGGTATCTGTTATCCTCCCAATCTACCTTGGCATAGGCTTCTTTCATTTCTGATAACAATGTATCATCTATCACTCTTCCTGATAATTCTATCCCATTTGCTCTGTCAATCTTATTGCGCTCCATATGTGTTTCTAAAAATTCATCATCCACATAGGTAGAACCAATGCTTCCTGCAAAAGCAAGAAAAGCCTGTAGCGAGAAAAGAATCACAAATGCAATGATTGTACTTTTCTTTTTCACAATCTTTCTGATTTCAAATTTTAGTAATGTTTTCATTTCCTACTTCTCCTATCTTCCGGATACCTGATAGCGTTTATAACTTCTGTTCACTATCAAAATAAGCATAATGCTAATGAGTAAATAGAGAATCAGTCCACTCTGATAATTCGTTAAAAAGAAATTTCCTATCTGTGTCAAACGATAGTCTGCCGCATTTTCACCACTCAATAGCCGAATCGGTATCAGATTATATAATTGAGAAAACGCTCTATGCTCATACGGAACATTAAATAATAATGTGAAATATAACGCTCCAAGCATAATTCCCATTACTACTACGCCATTTTTGAGAATTTCTGACAATGACATGGCAACCACACTATATAAAACACTGCTTGCTAAGAAGATTGCGCTTCTAATCAGCACCATCTGTCCCATTGTCATATTTCTAGCGCAATTGGGGAAGGCTATCTGAAATGCAACATCATGCCCATCCGCACCGTATATACCCAATGCACATATCATCATAAATCCCAAAAAGATGACTCCACATCCCAAACCAAAGGTAGCACCTGCTGCCAGCTTGGCATATTGCAAGACACTCTTTCCATGCTTACTGCATAGAATCAGCTGGTCTGTTTTCCTGCTATGCTCCTCCGAAAACACATTTGCCAGACATATCCCTATTGTTAAAATCAGCATAAAGTTCAGCATCATCATTTCATCTAGAATCTTATCCCAGCCTCCGACATAGCCATAGGTAAATGGCTTTTCTATCATGCTGTCCTGCTCTGCCCAATATGCTTTTTCTTTTTCAGAAAGCCTTAACCCTGTCTCTCGCTCCTGATATTGATTTTCCCGAATCTGATATAATGCATCTTCTGTCATATTATGAACCGAATTATAGTTACCTGTCACACAGCTCACAAACAAATATATCTGGTCATATTGCAGTCGTTTTTGTATGAAAGCTTTCTGTTCCTCATCAGTAGCTTCCCTGTCTAGCATGTTTACACTCAAACTGTCATCCAAATGCTCTTTATAAACTCCACTGTATGCTTCCTTGACCTCTTCGAGTAAGGCATCATCTATTTTTAGACCTGCCAGCTTCTGCGCTTTTTCTTTCTCATATACCGCATATTCATACCCTTTCATCTGAATATCTTTTTCACCATCAAACATTGTCCATGTTTCTGCCAATGGACCAACAAGATACATTAGCACCAGCATAAGCATCATAATTCCCAATGTTACGCAGACCAATCTGCGCTTACATATCTTCTTTAACTCATATGTATATAACGAACCAAAATTATTCATATAACCCCTCTTCTCCAAACTGCTCTAAATAGAACCTCTCCAAGTCTCCGTTGTCCTCTGTCCATTCCCCCTGATAGATGAGCTGCCCGTCCTTCATCATCAATACCTCATCTGCTATATGCTCGATATCAGAAACAATATGCGTAGAAAGCAATACGATATTGTCCTTTCCAAGAGACGCAATCAGATTACGAAAACGCACTCGTTCCTTGGGGTCAAGTCCAGCTGTCGGCTCGTCCAATATGATGAGCTTAGGGTCATTTAATAATGCCTGTGCAATTCCAAGACGCTGCTTCATACCGCCCGAATAGGTCTTTATCTTCTTTTTTGCAACATCCTGTAGTGACACAAGCTCTAATAATTCTTTGATCTTCTTTTTGGCATAGGACTTCTCCAAGCCCTTTAGTGCTGCCATATAAAGCAGAAAATCAATACCACTAAACTCCGGATAATACCCAAAATCCTGCGGCAAATAACCAAGCATTGTACGATACTCTTCCGTAGATACATCTTGATTATCTAACGTAACCGTACCACTTGTTGGCTTTAGAATCCCGCAAAGCATTCTCATAAGTGTCGTCTTTCCTGCCCCATTTGCTCCTAAAAGCCCATATACTCCCGGGTTCAATTGCAAGGAGATTCTATCCACCGCAATTTTATTCTTATATTGCTTTGATAATCTATCTATCACTAATTCCATAATAATTCCTCCGTCTGACTGATTGTCTTTTTGTATTCATTCCACGTCTTATAAAACAAGTAGACTCCTGCTACCATCCACCAAATGACTTTCTGCTCCTCATAATATCCGGATATCATATTTTTCAAAATGACATTAAGCAGGCATGTAATCGCAGATGTTACCATGCATAGATAAGTCGCATCGATATCCTGAAATTTCCTTACTGCCCAAAGTCCTAAGGTTGAGGACAGCAGATACGGTACAAATAAGTAAAGGCCTGTTCTTGCAAATGGTATCAATGAATTACATCCTACAAATGGAATCAGAATACAGAATACCGCAAAATGCAGAATACCGATAATCCCCATCCTTGCCAGCACAATGCTTTTCAATGAAAATCTTGATGCCATTTCAAGCTCTGCCATACCATATGTCATTGACCTTGCATTCTCTGTGATAGCACACAGTGCAACAAATGGCATCATGGATGAAATAACCCATACCGAATCCTGCATGGCATAGCCTGTTCCCCAAATAGCCACTGTCAATATAAGAAGCGATATCATCCATACTCTTTTTCTAATATAAGAAATCTGCTGAAGCATAAATGAATATGTAGTAAGCTGTGGCTTTTCGAGTCTTCTGATAAACTCCTTCTTATGCTGAGGCTTCGGCGCCTCATATGCTTCCTGTAAGGCTTTTTTCATTTCCGGTTTCATTTGTACTCCTCCTCTCCTAACTGACTTTGCAGCTTCTCTGTTGCTGCCTTTAACTTTCGATATAATGCAAATCTGGATATTTCATAGAGCTTTGCAATCGCTGCTATGGGAACCTCATTGACATATCGAAGCAGTATCAGCTCCTGCTCTTCCTTCGATAGTGTTGCCAATGCTTCCTTTAATGCGATATTGTTCAACACCTGATGCTCAGGTCCATCTACTGCTCCTATTTCTGAGTCCTCTTCTGTGATTGCCTCATGCCCCCTCTTACGAAACTCATCTACGCACAGATTATGTGCAATTTTATATAGGTACTGCAGGGTCCAGTCATTTCCATAATGACCATAATGCTCATAAAACCTTAAGAAGGTTTCCTGCGTGATATCTTCTGCCACTTCCTGCCTGTGCACTTTAAAATAACAGTAGCGGTATATCTTATCGTATTGTTCTTCTATATCTGTTGTTCTGCCCATGGACACGTGTTGAAACCTCCTTTCATAATGTATAACGGATGAGGCACATAGAATGTGCGGTAATTTTTTAAAAAATATACACCAAGAGGATTTGCCTTTATTTCGGCAAATCCTCATAAATAATCTCTCCATCTATAATGGTGTATAATGTTTTTGTAAAAAGCTCCATCGGATTCCCTGTAAAAATAGCAATATCTGCATCCTTTCCCTTTTTGAGGCTTCCTACCCTGTCATCTACTCTGCAAATACGGGCTGCATTAATTGTCATTGCTTTTAATCCCTCTTCTATCGGTAATCCATTTTTCACTGCAAGTCCGGCACATAAGGGAAGATACTGAATCATTGAAACCGGATGGTCTGTTGTGACAGAACATAAAACTCCCGCTTCTTGCAGAACGCCAACTGTCTTTGCACTCATATTCTGAATTTCCAGCTTTGACCTTGAAGTAAAATGTGGCCCTACAATCACAGGAAAACCACTTGCTACAATTTCATCTACGATTAAATGACTCTCTGTTCCATGGTCAATGGTAATCTCAATATCAAATTCCTTTGCAATACGGATAGCAGTCTGTATATCGTCTGCTCTATGCGCATGCGCCTTCAATGGCACTTCTTTCTTCAATACAGGAATCCATGGCTCCAACTCAAAATCTGCCTTTTCCAGCTTACCATTTTCCTTATCCTGTAAATACTGCTTCGCTTGTAATAATGTCTTTCTAAGCAAAGCTGCAATTCCCATTCTGGTAGCCGGACATACATTTTGTCCTCCATAAGTAGTCTTTGGATTTTCACCAAATGCTACCTTCATAGCCGCATAGTCCTTTATCACCATATGGTCAATACATCGTCCCTGCGTCTTCATAAAAAGAAATTGACCGCCAACCACATTAGAGCTTCCCGGTCCCACCATAACTGATGTGATACCTGCCGCAATCGCGTCATGAAAAGCCGGGTCCATAGGATTTACTGCATCCAACGCTCGAAGTGATGGTGTTACAGGAGATGTCGGCTCATTACAGTCATCTGCAATGGTTCCCCATTTCTCTTCTGTAATTCCGATATGTGCATGCGGTTCAATCAGCCCGGGTAATACCCACGCACCATTCACATCCAATATCCTCTCGTCGTCCTTTGTACATTCAAAATACGCCATATCCCCTACTTCTACAATTTGTTTTCCCTTTATACGCACATAACCACGTTCTATCGGCTCGCCTTCCATTGTAAATACTCTTCCATTTATAATTACCATACCGCACTTCTCCATTTCGAAATATTCTCTACTAATATTTCACAAAATGAAGCTGAATATTCAAAATTTATGCAAGCGGCAACTGCACCTCTATCGTAAATCTTTCTCCTTCCAGATATGCCCTTGCATCGCCGCCCATCTGCATGGCAAAACGCTTTACAATTGCAAGTCCAAGACCTGTTGTTTTCTTGGTTCGAGACTGGTCTGTGGTGTAAAAGCGGTCAAATATCCTATCGATATCCTGAACCTCTACCGTATCTGTCAGATTCGAAATACGAATCACACACTGTCTCTTTTCCTCTGCAAAAACAAATCGATAGCCACCCTTTCCATGAACCAATGCATTCTTCATCAGATTCTCAATAATTCTTACATAAGCCTGCTTATCTGCCATGATTTTGCAAGGCTTATCCGTAATACTTACCTCGGGCTCACAGTTCCTGCTTACAAAATCCTCATAAAACATAGAAATTGTCTCAGCAAAAAGATTCCCTGCATTGATAAGCTCCGGCTCAAACTGTAGCTCGCCGGCTTCAATCCTTGCATATTCAAACAACTGATTTAGCATATCCGTTAAATTATCCAGACGTTGCTCTACAATTCTCAAATATTCATTTCGCTTCTCCTGTGGCATTTCATCCCTCTGTAACATCTGCAGATAACCCTTACCAGAGGTCAAAGGTGTACGGATATCATGGGAAATGCTAGTGATACTTTCCCGATAGATACGATTCTCATTTCTTAATTGAATCGCCTCCTCCTTATGCTGTGCAATCAGCTTATTCACAATCCGAATGACATCTTCCGTCTCCCCTATAGAACAGTATGAGGTCAGCTGACGATTCGTTTCCTCTCCTGTCAGCATCGTAAGCTCCTCCTTCATATGAGAAATCTGCTTTCGATAACACCACAAACGGGCGAGCAAAATGCCCGCCACGATGATTGCTATTATAATTGTCACTATCAGCTCTCTCTGCATAGTTACTTCACATCTGCCTTTCTAAAATGGATTCCTCCAATACCGATTGCTACAACAATCCAAACGATTGCACACACGATGGCACGAACAAGGAAGCTGTTATCCATATTTCCAATTGGACAATTAGAAATCAAATCAAGAACCCAGTAATCGCATACATTTACGTTAATATCCATATATTTTAACAAAGCATTGATTCCTGTTGTTGCAAAGGAAGAAAACATAATCATACATGCACTGATTGCAATTCCCGCACCTAAGTTACGGCAAATCTGGCTGATAGTAACGATAATTGCTGTTAAAGCTGTACTAAGCAATAACTGCATCGCTGTATACCCTGCTATTTCAGCAAACACATCAGTATTGATTCTACTGCCGCCTAAAATGATTGCTTCGCAAACTAGTACACCAAGAATCATTACTACCTGCATTACGATAGTACCTACTACAGTTCCCACAAACTTAGATAAGAACACCTCACCTCTTCCATAGCCCTTACCAACGACATTCTTAATCGCTCCGTTTGCATAATCACCAAACACATAAATGGAAGCAAAAATTGCAACAATCAATGCTGATATACTGGAAAACATCATCTGTACAATAGCTGGAATTCCCATCTCATCCCACACACTGGTAACGCCTTCATTTACTGTTAAACCATAAGAACCATTCGCAACCTCTCCCTGCTGCATCATATCAGCCAAAGAAAACATCCCATATAATAAGAAAACAAATACCAGCATCACTGCACTACATATATATAAACTCTTACTTCTCCATAACTTATAAACTTCACCCTTTAATAAATTAAACATCACTTCCGCCTCCTAATAAATCCATGAAATAGCCTTCCAAATCCTGTCCTGCCATATAACTTTCCTTAATATTCACGCCGCCTAAAATCAACTCTCTATTCATCTGCTCCTGCAGCTCAAAGCTTTCAAATACACGGATAACACCCTGCTTTGGAACATCATAATTATGAATATTCAATTTCTCCTCTAACAGACTAACCGCCAGCTCGTCGTTATCTACAATCAGCTTTTGGCATCTTCTGCAACGCTCCTGCAGATTCTCTGCTTCAAACTCCTCTATCAGCTCTCCATCTCGAATAATTCCATAGTGTGTTGCTATCTTAGAAAGCTCCCCTAAGATATGGCTGGAAATCAGAATTGTAATCCCTCTTTCTCTATTCAGCTTCAGCAATAATTCTCTGATTTCTCTAATTCCCTCTGGGTCAAGACCATTGATTGGCTCATCTAAAATCAAGAAATCCGGATTGCAAAGAAGTGAAATTGCAATTCCCAATCTCTGTTTCATACCCATTGAGAAATTCTTTACCTTTTTCTTTGCTGTATTACCAAGTCCAACAAACTCTAACATCTCGTCGACTGCATTCTTTTCAGTGATTCCAAGGTTTCTTCTTACGATTTCAAGATTCTCCTTTGCTGTCATATTATTATAAACACCGGAATGCTCAATCAAGGTTCCCATTCTCTTGCGCTGCTTCTCTAAATCCTTAGAACCAAACAGCTCCATACTTCCCTCTGTCGGTGTAGCAAGTCCTGCTACCATTCTCATGAAGGTTGTCTTACCGGCTCCATTTTTTCCGATAAAACCATAGATGGCTCCCTTCTCAATATGCATATTAATTCGATTCACTGCTCTATGTGTACCATATACCTTTGATATGTTCTCTGTCTTTAGTACATATTCCATTTTGTTTCACCTTATTTCCTTTCGTTTCGTTCTTTATGTATTTATCTTAACAAGTGATATTTTAGAAACTTTAGGAAAAGTATAAAGAAATCTTAAAGTTTTATGTAAATATATTTATTTCATTTTAAATCCAATTCCCCATACTGTCTCGATATAGGTTTCTTTAGGATTTACCTTTGCAAGCTTCTGACGAATATTGCTGATATGAACGTTTACTGCATTATCCTCCCCCAAGAACTCCTCATTCCATACGGACTCATAGATATTATTCTTGGTAAATACCTTTCCCGGATTCTTCATCAAAAGCTCCAGAATCATGAACTCACGCTTGGTGAGACGTACCTCCTGCCCTGCTGCCATAACTCTGAACTCCTCAGGCTCTATTTCAATATCCTTATATTGAATAGAAGCTTTTTTAACCACATCTTCTGCCTGTCCACCTTCAGGTACACTCTTCCCACTACGACGTAGTACCGCCTCAAGCCTTGCCAATAGTTCGTCTACATCAAAGGGCTTCACGATATAATCATCTGCTCCCGCACGAAGCAGTTCCACTCTGGTCTTAATATCCTCCTTTGCAGAGGAAATAATCACCGCCACCCCAGGATGCTCCTGCTTTATCTTAGCAAGAAGCTGCTCGCCATTCATGCCAGGCAGCATCAAGTCTAATATCAATGCCATCGGCAGCTCCTTCTCTATATAAAATAATGCCTCTGTTCCGGAAAATGCCTGCGCAGTCTCATAACCGTTCTGCTCCAACAGTTCCTTTAACATCTGGCTAATATCATTATCATCTTCTACAATTAAAATGTAATTTCTCATTCTGTACTCCATATACCTCTCAAAACTTATCTATAACAGCCTACTCTGACACTTTAACATAATGTAGTGTTAAGAGCAAGTTATGTAAATCTATGAAATCTACTAAAAACAAGAGCACCCCTGTTAAGGGTGCCCTACACATTCCTATCCTATATTAATACAGCTTTCCACTGCCTTCCATCTGGTCCAATGCTGCAATTCTCTTACACATAATCGGATGACTTGCAAACAGGTTAACAATCCATATAAAGAATCCCTTCTGCTTCTTTGCCTGCTCCAAATAATCCTCACGGTCAACCATTGTATATAAATGTCTGTCTACCATAAGCATAAACATTGCTGATACACCGTCACTGCCCGAAATACGCTGAGCAAGTCTGTCACAGCTATACTCTCTTGTTCTTGATGCAATCGCACTAACCAAAGGCATGCTTTGTACAAACCATATCGGTAAATTATAGTGCAGTGTTGCATGTCCATAGTAAATATGCGCCATCTCATGAGCAATAACAAAGCCTAAGCTATCCATATCATGATGCTCACGATAAGCCACTTCAAAAATCTCTGCATTAATCTGAATATACTGTCTACGGAAAATATATGCTGAGAATGCATTCAATACACCATTTTCCTGCATTACATAAGCCTCCGGAACCTTCTTCATACCAAGCTTCTTTGCATAAGTCTCAATTAATTCATATACCTCAGGGAAATTCTTCTGTGTAATTCTTAAACTCATAGAACGGGTATATGCATGCAGATAATATATTGCGAAATATCCGGCCACCAGTAAAATCACGCCATATAGGAACAACTCCAGTTCTAACGGAAAATCCTCTTCTGTAAATTCAAATTCTTCTTCATCATCCTCTACAACAACGGAATCATCTGTCTCATCAGAACTTTCTACCTCTGCCATCGCTTCTTCAAACTCTTCCTCTAACTGAGCCCATACCTTTGCGCCCAGCTCTTTATACTCTGCAATACTTGAAAAGACAATTGCAAGCACTACAACTGTTATAATCACATTCAACTCAATCAGTCTTCTGTACCAGCGTCTCTCCAATTTATGACGACAAGCCTTCGCTTCCTCTTTTGTTATCACTTCAATCTTTTGTTCTTCCATTTTTGTACCTCCATCGCTGTCTCTTGATAGGATGAGTATACATATTTCGACATATCATGAGATGGTTTTGTCGTAAAAGAACCCTATTTTGTCGTAAATCGCCTAAACTACGATATTTAATATAAATTCATTATCCTGGCAATCCACTTTCATCATACCGCCATACTTTTCTACCGTACGATACATATTGGATAATCCCAATCCATGAAACTTCTTATTTGTTTTCGTTGTGTATCGTGTATTACTGCTATTTTTCATCAATGGCGCACAAAGCCTTTTATCTGCTATGGTATTCTTCATTTCAATAGAATAATACTGCTTTGTTCTTTTTAAAGAAACACTGATTTTACGTTTGTCCTTATCTGCAATCTTCGTACATGCTTCAATGGCATTATCAATTGCATTGGCAAATACTCTGCAGATATCTATCGGTTTCCAATTCAAGCCCCTATCCAGTACACCATCTATTTCAAAGGTAATATTCTCCTGCTGCATCCAATCAAGCTTTGCTGAGAAAACGCAATTCAACATTTCATCCCCTGTAACCACCTTCGGTGACAATGCACTAATCTCCTGTATCATTCCCTCTACATACTCCGATGCCTCCTGTGTCTTACCCTCATTTAAAAGCATGGAAATGCAAGAAAGATTATTCTTCATGTCATGCCTGATACGCCTTGTCTCCTCCTCTGCAGCCTTATAACGTTCCAGAGTTTTTAACTGCTCCTGCAAGAAAATCTCCTGATATTCCTTAGTACTTTGATAGTAATTACTTACCTGGCCTTTAATCAGATAAAACGGAACCATCAAGCAAAAGACCATCAAAAATGCAACAAGTATTCCTTGAATTCCCTGTTCCATTTCCGGCTCTTGGCGCAATAAGGTAAGCATCAAAAACATTACGATAATAAAAAATGTATATCCACCTAAAAACAAATATACTTTTCTTCCAAATCTTATACGAACGTCTTTTTTCAGATACTGATATTTCATCCGATAATAACAAAACGCCATAAATGCAGCAAGTATGACATATTCTCCGTATTTAATATTCTCTACAACATCTAAATCATAATTATCGGGGAAGAAATAAAACAGTCCCATCAATAAAACACCTGAATATATCGTACTGACAACAACATAGGTATATATACATAATACTCCACGTCTTATGTAGCGTCCCTTGCATCCGTGCAGCATAAAGCCTAAAAGCATACAGTATTCTAGCAGCATCCACCACTCACTAACTTCTACTCTGGATGTAATAATGGCATCGATGATATAATATGCCATTACTATATGCGCCTTTTTTTTATTCCACCCAAATTCTTCATCAAAGAAACAATGTAAAAGCACCATAACCATGGCAAGGCTATAATAATTCAATAATACACTTACTATTATTTCTTTCAAATCTATCCATTCCATCCTTAAATCGCAGCCTCCCTCACATATAAAAACAATGCTTCCTTCAACTGTTTTTCCTTGGACTTGCTGATTGGCAAGCTCATGCCGCCCTCCATTTTCACTTCACCTTGGCCAATAGATTCGATACATCCCAATGCTACCAAATACCCCCTATGGATACGGAAAAAACCGTCCTGTTGAAGCTCTCTCTCATAATCTCCTATATTATAGCGATGTACATATATCCTGTCCTTTGTGTGTATCTCTACATTCTGATTCTGCGCTTCAAAGTATATAATCTCTGATATCTGCACCTTTTCTTCATACTCTTTATTACGCACCCATATTGATTTTTTATTCTGCTCCCGCTTCATAAGAAAAGAGATAACCTCTTGCAGCTTCTCTACCTTGACAGGCTTTGTTAAATATCGCAGCGCATTCACCTCATAGCCCTCTAGTGCAAACTCAACATGACTTGTTAAGAAAACAATCTCCGCCTTCTCACTCATTTCCCGAATCCTCTTTGACAATGTAATACCGTCCATCTGCGGCATTTCAATATCAAGAAATATCAAGTCATATTCTTGTTTTTCAAAACGCTTTAAGAGTTCTATTCCACTTTCAAAGGAATCTATTACAACATCCAAGCTCTTGATAATCTTCTCTAACTCATTCTTTAAATTCATACGATAAACTTCTACATCATCACATATTGCTATTCGCATAATACCCTCTCCCAAAATAAGAAATATCTTTATTTTTGTCATCGTATCATAGATTTTGAGGCATTTCAATTGTTATGTAAACAAGTAAAGAGTGCCACCACACGATGACACTCTAACCCACTAATCACATGACGGATATCCATCACGAATGCTTTCTATTTGTTGTACTATCTCCATATACGGCATATATTCCTTCAATTCCTCATATGAATCATAGTACATTTCATCTACATTTTCTCCGTTATTCAAGCACGCTATTACAGATGAAAAGTTTTCACTAAAGGCCATTGCACCTCTCATGCTCAGATGAGTTTCATTAGTATACGAAAACTCATCTGAATAAATCTGATTTCTTGTCTTAACCAGATTAAAATCAATAAAAATGCAATCATTATCCTTACATATAGTACTTAAATCATCTTTAAACTTGTCCATATTCGCATTTTCCCATATAAATGCATCCGAAACCGGAACTACAGCTACAATAACTCTTGCACCATATTGCTTACACATACTAATCATTTCTACCAGCATTTCAACATTTTCAGCTAAAAAATTTACTTCTGTCCCATTGCTTAACTGATTATGTCTGTAACAATCTATAACTCTTTCATCACTTAAAGTTACATCTGTCGATGCCTCTGGCATGAATCCTTTATTTGCTTGAAGAATACCAGTATTTCCTGTCAGAAAATCTTTCCATGCCTTTAATCCATATCTCAAAAATATAGACAATACATTTTCATAATCATTGTTAATCAAAGAAACCTGCTCGCTAAAATATTGTATGCGTTCTATATTATTATCCAGCTTGCATATTACCATTGGTTCTCCAGTTGCATGAAGTGATGCCGGATCGCTATATAGTATATCAAATGCTACATCAATAATCACCGTATCTATCGGATTTCTCTGTAATTCTTTTTCCAGAATATACTTTCTACCTTTTAATGACGCTGATGAACTCGACAAATTCCAGCTGCAAGTTCCCAATTCACGGTCTATCACTTCTGGCATAAAAGCTGCTAATGCATGTGAAGCACCATTGAAAATATAATCAATTTGTCCTGACAATTCTCTTCTGGCTGCGGAGTCATTATAATCTGAACCGTTCATCATACATGGACAAATTATAATTGCGCACGCAATTGCAAAACAGAGCACAAATGATATAGTAGCACCTAAAGCCTTCTTAAAATTGCACATACATAAACCCTCCAGCTCCACCATTTGCTACTCCAAAAATGACTATCAATAATAAAATTATAGTCATGCAACCATGCCTTACCAACATAGGCATTCTGTTGAATAGACCAATGACTGACTGCTTTCGTTGCAATACACTCACTGCAAACATAAGAATAATACCAAATATTATAATAAGAAAATACAATTTATCATTTACAAAAGGTAACATCTCACCGAAAGAAGCCGGTATCCTATAATTTGTAAATATTCTTTTCCACAAGCCCAAACCATCTGATAGTGTCCCGACTTCCGGAAGAACTTTAATGAACGTAACCAATATGAATGTCCTTATTATCTGAAAAAACTTCCACAATGCAGAGTTTTCGTTTATATGTAGCTTCTGCTTTACTGCTGCATAAGTCGGTTCCATCCACATAGAAAAAATAATAAATAAACCATTCACTCCGCCCCATGCAATATAGGCCCAGGATGCACCATGCCACAAACCAGTAGTTAACCAAACCACCACCAATGCAATTGATGCCGGCATATTTTTTCCTACATGCTTACCGAATTTCTTGGAACATGTCTTTCCTACATTTTGATTCCACTTTGACATACCAATCGGATAATATATAAATTTCTTAAACCATGCACCAAGAGTGATATGCCACCTACGCCAATACTCCGCTATGGACTTCGAAAAATATGGTCTTTCAAAGTTTTCGGTTAACGTAATACCAAACATTTTACAGATTCCACACATAATATCCATATATCCGGAAAAATCCGCATAAATCTGCACGCTATAACAAAACGCTCCTATTAAACATGTAATGCCTGCATATGATGAATAATTCCCAAATAAATCGGATACCATCGGAGCCAGTCCATCAGCGACCACCATTTTTTTAAAAAAGCCCCAAAGCATTCTTTGAAATCCCTGTGCATAATTTGAACATGTAAAAGAATGCTTTTCATATAACTCTTTGGATAATTGATGATACTCACTAATTGGTCCTTGTGTCACTTGTGGAAAAAAAGATACAAATAATAATGTCTTCCAATAGTTTTTCTGTGGCTCACAATTTCCCCAATATACATCTATCAAATATCCCGTTGCCTGAAATGTGTAAAATGATATACCCAACGGTACAACAAAACTTATATTATTTTCAAATATATTTCCACCCAAAGCATCTATTACTGCGTTTAGCTGTTCCAATACAAAATGAAAATATTTGAAAAAACATAAAATACCAAAATTCAGAATTAACGTACTTGTCAAAATACGCTTCTTAATTCTTTTATTTTTTTCTTTAACTCTTTCCTTTTCTTCTTTTAACAGATTTCCTTTATTTTCTTTAAAATATAACTTCTGTTTTATGCTTATGCTATTAATCCACAGTGCTGCAAAATGTATCGTTACGGATGTAATCATAACATATAAAATACTTTTTGCTCCACCTGACAGATAAAAAATTAAACTTGTAACCAATAAAACCGTCCACTGAAATTGCTTTGGAACAATATAGTAAATAATCAATGCCACAAATATAAAAAGAAAAAAAACAAATGATGTTATAGACATATCATACTATTCCTCTTCTTGAATTTTTTGTATCATTGCCCACATAGCCTGCGCACTGTTGAAATTCTCATTTTTCATCCATTTAGGACTTATCTCAATATCAAAAGTATCACAAATCTCTGCAATCAAAGAAATGATACTAAAGGAATCAAAGATTTTTCCATCAATCAAATTATCTTCCTTTTCATAATCAATATCAGGGTCGATTTCATCTAATATTTTAAGTAATTCTTCCATTATTTATTTTCCTTTCTGTATCTTATCCGTTAATAACACGCGATTTATTTTTCCATTTGCATTTAACGGTAGCTTGTCCATAACTATCACTTGACTTGGCAACATATAGCTTGATAACTTTTTTCTTAATAAGCTCTGTATTTCCTTCCCTGTAATAGTCAAAAAATCATTTTTCAGTTCACAAAACAAAATAATCTTTGACTTTTCCTTATCATATAAACAACAGCTTTTCCCTACTTCATCTAATGAATTTGCAACTGTTTCAATTTCACCCAATTCGATTCTATGTCCCATGTGCTTTATTTGATAATCACTTCTGGATTTGAAAATCAAATTTTTATGTTCATCGTATTGTGCCAAATCTCCGGTTTTGAAGCAACGGACAGCTCCCTCTCCAAAATCCTTATACATGAAACTATTCTTTGTCTTGACATCGTCATTAAAGTATCCCATAGCAAGTGCATCACTTACCAAATATATTTCTCCCGTTTGTTCCGGCTCTTGTACAATAATATCATTGTCCACTAAATATATTTTACAATTCTTAAAAGGAACTCCCATTGGCAAAGCCTCTGAATCCTCAAATTCATCCTTCACCTCATAATAACAACACACACCTGCAATTTCTGACGAACCATATAAATTGACATATAACAGCTCTGGTAGTGCTTCACGCCATACATTAAGGTATTTTGTCGGCATCACTTCCCCAACAAAAAACACTTTTCTTAATGTAGTTGGCATAATATAGGTAAAGGTTTTCATCTTTGCAATGATAGATAGCGCTGATGGCACCCACGAAATTACTGTAATTTTCTTTTCATTAAGAAATTCAATTACATTTGGCGGCATCATGAATAATTCTGTAGGGATAATCTCTATAGAAATTCCCTTTTTTAGCATCAGATAAAAATCTTTAGCGGCCGCATCGAAATAAAAAGGTGTCTGATTGCCAATAATATCATCATCTGAAAAATCGAATGCTTCTGAAAAAGTTTCTATGTAACTAATAATAGCTCCGTGACTTTTCAACACACCTTTCGGTTTTCCAGTGGAACCAGAAGTATATACCATATATAGTGGCTTGTTCGAATCAAATTCAGGCAATTCCCGCTGAACATCCTTGATGTGGTCGACTGAAATAAAGATACCTTCATATGTAATATTTTCTATCATTTTCTTTGTTTCATCGTCTCCCAAAATAACCTTGGGGTTCGCATCGTCTACAATAGCCTGTAATTTTTCGTAAGGCATGTTTGGGTCTACCGGCACATAAAAATTCCCACTATAGATTGCTGCTAAAAACATAATCGCTACATTTGCTTTTCTTTCAGCCAGAACCAATATAGGTTCATCTTGAAATGAATCCGGAATTTGTGCTGCCAAACACCTTGCTCTATTCACTAATTCCGAAAAGGTATATCTTTCTTCTTTCATAGATATTGCAATCTTATCCGGCAATCGACATGCAACATCATTTAAATATTCTAAAACACTTTTCATATATTTTAGCTCCATTCAAAATTGGGTAATATCACACTTACTACCATCCTTAATTCTTTTATGCTCATTCAAATCCTTTTTACACGAATCGCTAAATCAACATTTCTCGACATCCATTTTTCGACAATATCTCACGTGTACATTATATATCCTGCACATGAGTTATTCAAGAATAATATTTTTATTATAATTGTTGATAATTACTGGGGGGAGCAGCATGCTACGATTACGTATTTTAGAAATCCTTCAAGAACAGAATCACACAAAATACTGGTTATACAAACAAATGGATTTAAGTTATCAAAATTTCAATCGTATAGTAAATAACGAGACAAGTAGTATTAAATTTGAGAATCTCGAAATACTTAGTAAATTACTCAATGTGCCTGTTGGTGATTTATTTGAAATAATTGATGAAACCAACAACGAATCAATACCACCAGCTTAGTTGGTGGTGTATTTGTTATGAGCCATGCTCTAACATAAAAAGCAGATATAAGAAAATACTGGCATTTTCTTATATCTGCTTTTTATAATTTCTACTACTATTAATCTCAATTCATAACACGGTATTCTTTATTATTTTAGGTGTTCGTTCATTATGAAAATGTTAGATTTATCTGTTTTATGTACCTCATCTTTTTGGTTCTAGGAAAGTTTAGAACCAGAGTAGAACCACATGTAATCATCAATCTACGAATCTAATCTTTCTACCAACTGGTCATATAATTTATTACTTATATGTCTTCCATTATTCTTTAATATGTCAATACAGGAAAGTATCTCTTCCTTAGACAAGTAGCCTTCCTTATTCGCTGCTAACAAGAAACCTACCGTTCCCATTAGCTGAATACCCATTTGCTTTGCTACCTGACGTCCTTTTACCTCATCCATAAGAAGTAAATCTGCTCCTATCATATCCGATAATATAATAGCTTCACTCTCGCCTGCATCAAGTCCAGTTGACCTACGCAAGAGTTCCACCGCTTTCATATCTTCTACAGATACTTTATGAATATAGTCACACTCTTTTATCTGCTTACTCTCACTAAGATATTTGGGATTAGACACTAACTCATCAAACACCGCATCTGGAATTTGTATCTCGCCGAATAGTCTATTTACCAGTTCTAGCTGCCCAATTTTCATCAACGAAATCAAAGGTGTTGTATCTGATACAACTATCATTGAACTACTCCTTTCAGCGACTCCCAAGCCTCAAGTTCTTCCTCTATCTCTTCAATATCCTGTGATAAATATGCTAATCCTATGCTGTCATAAAGCTCGATTAATTCATATTTGGGAATACCTAAAATCTCTGCAGCCTTTCCATGAGAAATCGTTCTGTCATCAATATATGGATATAACAAAAGAGCGTTTCTAAGTAATTCAGCATGTTGATTCTGTGGCTTCAAATACATTGTCATTCCTGTTGGTACTTTAATATTAACATCTGTGAATGTCATAAAATCACTCCTTTCGTAATTTCTATCGTTTCTTTATACTACTATTATATCCATCTTTGCAGTGCCTCACAACTGAATTTTTAACTTATATCTCTATCATAAATCGATAATAAATATCTCTCAATTATATCTTACTGTACCTTCCGCCACCCTTAAACTCTATTATTCCCTTATCTCTTAACAATTGCAATTGCTGACGAATCTTATCTCTGACATGATGATTTTCTGGATGCTTCATCTCCAACAGCGGAACAAATTGATACATTTGCTCCAATGTAAACTCCTTGCCTTCTATTTTATTAACACAATTCAATATATCTAATATCCAGCCTCTAGCATCTAATTTATATTCACAAATAAATTTTGTCTTCTGTACATTTGTAATAATTGCTTCTATAGACTGTTCTACTTCATCTTTAACAATATATATACGTCCTTCTTGTGGTATCTGCTTTAAGATTATATTACATCCTATCCACCCAGCACGTCTTGCATTTTCTGATAAAGGTTTTCTTTTTTCTATAATTTTTGTTGAAAAGAAATGCTTGGGAACCATGATAAAATTTTTCACACGTAAGTCGTTTTTTCCATAATGCATAAAAAAGAAATTCGGATTATTGATTGCTTCAATTCTATCTATCATCGTAGCATATGCGCCATCATTGATTTTATTACTAATAGAGCCACTTTTACTTTTTAACTCATATTCCTCTGCACAATTAGGACAGTAAAAATCTGCAACAGGTCTATTATTTTCAAAATGTGATATGTAACTATATCCACAATAAGGACAGAAAAGATTTTGATTTACCCAACTTTCTGTAATAACTCTCATTTTTTGTGAATTACTATTATATTGCTCTGCTAATCTATAATTCATTTGCAAATTCATATCATCACTCCAGCAATGGCTGAAACATCTTATTATGTCCTAGCCTATTTTTAATCTTCTCAATATTTTCTTTTAATATCTCAATTAAAACACAATTACGCTTAATATTCAATGCAGCCTCACCAACTACACCACTTCCTGCAAAAGAATCTAATACTACTTCGCCTTCATATGTAACATACTTCAATATCTGTTCACATAATGTCAAAGGTAACTCACTTTGATGAATTCTATCTTTTTGGGCTACTGGTTGCACATCAAACATAGTTGGTAGCATTCCATTACAACCACTCATAAAGGATAGTTGCCCAGTTGCATCCGTTTTCTTTTTATCTATGCGCATATTGCGAGCTTTTCCCTTTGAAAAAAACATAACATCTTGCGAATTCTTTGCCTTTCTTCCTGTATTACTTACAAAAGTTCCTTTCTTCCATGTCACCTTTGAATAGTATACAAACCCTGCTTCCTTTGCAAAACTCTTTATTTGATACAAATATTCATAATTATTCTCATTTTCTGCTGGTAAAATCTCAACTAGAAAACACCCTTCTTTTAATACTCTGGCCTTTTCTTTAAAATCATCTAATGTATATTTAAAACAATCATATAACGCAAATGCTCTTGTTCCCCCTTTATTAGATTTCACATCTAACCATGGATGGTCTGTAAAAATACAATCTATAGAATTATCCTTTAACATTGATAAATCTCTTCCATCACCCTCGATAACTATGCATGCCTCTTTAGCATTATCTATGGTTTTATATATTCCTTTTGCTATTCGCTCAAATTTAATTCCTAAATTATCATAAATTCTCGCCCTTATTGTTTCTCTTGGTTTATCCAAATTTTGTTCATATGCTTCTTCTAATGTAAAGTCCTCTTTTTCCTTGAAACATGTAAAAATCTTTTCTGCTAATGACATGTAAAACCCTCCTATATAGTTGTAAATTGGATCTTGATCCTAACATAAGAGCCAAAAATAATAAAGTTATTCTTAATATTTTTCTTAGGTCCTTTCTGCCATCCCCTTCGAGCATTCATGCCACACCCCTTATCAACTCGCGTCGCATTGCAAGTAAGTGCCTACTTCGCAGACACTTACTACGCGTACGTTCGCCAGATACTCCATATTTGCCAATAAAAAAGTCCACAAATTCATATTGATTTGTAGACTCTTATTATTATTTGATTATGACATCAATACACATGTATTTGTATGGATCCTTATCTTTTATTACATTATTCCAATCACTTTTAGGTATGTAATATTTCATATATAATCTTTTTCCTTTAACAGAACCTTCAAAATATGTTGGTGAAACGACTGATCTAGTTATTAGGTCTGTTAAATCCATTGACAGACCTAAATGTGGACTCCCGTCCTCTGGCTTATATTCTCTTGATAATTTGTCATCAATATATAATCTTGCTGTTCCACCACAAATCGAAGAAAGTGTTGAAATCTGTAACCCTGTAGTGCAATCTGTATTTATTTCTACACCATCATCACTTAATGCTTCTTTATCAAGTTCTGCAATTTCTTTGAACAATTTCGTTTTAAATAATTCAATAATTGCTTGAGACAATTCATCATTCTCATCTGACACTAAACCAATTGCTGCCTGAACATATTTTTGAATTTTCTCTTCACCTGGATATTCCATATTATTACTACTACATCCTACTAATCCTATTACTAAGCTAATCCCAATAACTAAACTATACAATTTCTTCACCATATGTTTCTCCTATTATAATACTATTGACCAACAGCAAAATTGTTTACTATTGAAAGAATAAACAATTTTATTTAATTTATACTCAAACTGTACTCATTCGCAAAAAGCAAGTCCACAAACTCTCTATTTATACAGGTTTGCGGACTTTTCAATCTCTACTCCATCTCAATCGTTCCCGGTGGCTTAGAAGTCAAATCATAGAATACTCTGTTAACTCCTCTTACCTCATTGATAATTCTGCTCATCACTGTCTGGAGTACCTCGAATGGTATCTCTGCTGCCTCAGCAGTCATGAAGTCGATGGTATTAACTGCTCTAAGTGCTACTGCATAGTCATAGGTTCTCTCATCCCCCATAACGCCTACCGAGCGCATGTTTGTCAGTGCTGCGAAGTACTGACCAATGGTTCTGTCAAGACCTGCCTTTGCAATCTCCTCACGGTAGATAGCATCCGCATCCTGTACGATACGAACCTTGTCCGCTGTTACCTCTCCAACGATACGTACACCTAAGCCCGGTCCAGGGAATGGCTGTCGGAATACCAGCTTCTCAGGGATTCCCATCTCAAGACCAGCCTTACGAACCTCGTCCTTAAATAAGTCACGAAGCGGCTCAATAATCTCCTTAAAATCAACACAATCAGGCAGACCGCCTACATTGTGATGAGACTTAATCACAACTGACTCACCACCAACGCCGCTTTCTACAACGTCAGGGTAGATAGTTCCCTGTACAAGGAAGTCTACGGCTCCAATCTTCTTTGCTTCTTCCTCAAACACACGAATAAACTCTTCGCCAATAATCTTACGCTTCTTCTCCGGCTCTTCCACACCTGCAAGCTTGCTATAGAAACGCTCCTGCGCATTGACACGGATGAAATTCAGCTCATACTGACCCTTTGGTCCGAAGATTTCCTCAACTTCATCTCCCTCATCCTTACGAAGTAAGCCATGGTCTACGAATACACAGGTCAACTGGTCGCCGATTGCCTTAGAAAGCATAACTGCTGCCACTGAGGAATCCACACCGCCTGATAAAGCGCAAAGTACCTTACCCTTGCCAACCTTCTCTCTAATTGCCTTGATAGAATTCTCTACAAAAGAATCCATCTTCCATGTACCTGCACAGCCGCATACACCACGCACAAAGTTATATAACATCTTTGTACCCTCCTGTGTATGAAGTACCTCCGGATGGAACTGAATTGCATACAGATTCTTCTCTCTACACTCAGCTACTGCTACAGGACAGTCTGCCGTATGTCCTACAATAGAGAAGCCCGGTGCAATCTTAGATATATAATCAAAATGGCTCATCCAACAAATGGTTGTCGCTGATACATCACCAAATAATGGAGACGTTGTATCTACCATCACCTCTGTCTTACCGTATTCACGAACCGGCGCTTTCTCAACTCTACCGCCAAGCACATGCATCATAAGCTGTGCGCCATAGCAAAGTCCCAATACAGGAACACCCAATTCAAACAATTCCTTCGTATAAGTCGGTGCACCCGGCTCATAACAGCTGTTTGGTCCGCCTGTTAAAATAATTCCCTTCGGATTCATAGCCTTAATCTGCTCAATATCCGTCTTGTAGGAATAGATTTCACAGTATACGTTACACTCTCTGACACGTCTTGCAACCAGCTGGTTATACTGACCACCAAAATCGAGGACGATAACTTTTTCTTTTTCCATTTTAACAACCATGCCTTTCCAATACCTGCAAACTTTCTGATGCTTTAGCATCTTGCGTAAGCACCATATTTGCTCCTTCTGCTCATTATGCAATTAAGATAAAACTTTTTCCATCATCAATTATATTGCAATATATATTTTCTTGTCAAAACAGTAAAATATACAATATTTCTGACTGAAACAAACCATACATCGCCATATCGCCGAAGAACACTTTATTTAACGAAACAGATGCACAAATCTCATGACTTATGCACCTGCTTTCTACTCAATTTCACTATGATTTACACCTTACTGTTGCTGCAAATATTTTTCCCTTGTTGCCATGCCGCCACGAATATGACGCTCTGCTTTATTGATATCCAACACACTTCTTGCTTCCTTAGCAAGACCCGGATTAATCTCCTCCAACCTGTACACCACATCCATATGTATGGTTGATACAATTTGGAATGGTTTTATTTGTGGATGTTTCTGTTGAGCATTCAGCGCTTTCTTCTGTGCCGTCTACTCTTTCATCCGCACTCTCTGTTCCTTCGATAAGCACAGTTTCATCCAGTCCCAAGTCACCAATAAGACGGAGATAAATATCTACATTGCCATCCTTATCCACTTCTATCTTTTGAATTAGACGCTTCAACTGGGTATTGGTCATCTCATGCACATCTGTAATGTCCTCCATCTGTTTAAAGGTGCTGTTAAGCACAGCCTCCAACTGCTCACCCTTTGTCAGATGATAAGAAACCATTTTCAGTTCATTTTCCAGTCGCTCAATTTCTCTCCTCATGCCACCGATTTTCTCGTTTAATTCCTCTCTGGAAATTAAATCATCGGTATACATGTCCATATATTTCTCACGGGACTTACGCAGTCGCCTTAGCTCCGCATTCAGTTCCTTTTCATACTCTACATTCTCATCCTTTGCCTTGTAGATGCGCTGGAACTCTTTTGTCACATGCTCAATCACTCTTTTTTTCTTGCTGAGTACTTCCTGAAAATACTCCTGCAATACCTGAATCAGTTCTTCCTCATCCACTGTAATAGCATTAGGGCAACTATCCGCACCACGCCCATTGTGACCGGAACACACCCAACGTACATAGGTGTTTTTATACTGACGAACGGTTCTACGAAAAGACCAGCCACAGTCCTTGCATTTGATTAATGTAGAGAATAAATACTTGTTACTCTGACGCTCATGAGTCAATTTGAAGGAAGCATGACGACCTTTCAGAATCCCCTGTGCTTTATCAAAGGTTTCATCATCAATGATACGAAGCTCCGGCCGGATAGTCACCAACCATTCCGATTCATCCTTTTCTTTTCTCTGCCCGGTCAGAAAATCTGCAACCTCTTCCTTGCCATTAATAATCTTTCCGGTGTATATCTCGTTGGTCAGAATACGACATATGGAATTCTGACTCCAATTATTTCCTCGCTTGGTTTTGATGCCACGGTTGTTAAGCATATTGGCAATCTTAGCTGCGCCGTATCCTTCCTCAGTGTACCAGGTAAACATCTGACGGATAACCTTTGCTTCTTCGTCATTGATAGATAGATTGAAATAGTCGCCGATGGTCTTATCGTATCCATAAACAATGTTAGGCACACGACCTTTCTCTGCATTCACCTTCTTACCGAATTTAATGCGCTTTGAAGTGTTGGCACTTTCCTCCTGAGCCAATGCACCGAAGATAGTTAATACGAATTCAGAATTACCCATACTGGTCATATTGGCAGTCAGGAACTGCGTCTCGATACCAAGGGCTTTTAGTTTACGCACACTTTGCAATAAGTCTACTGTATTTCTGGCAAATCGGGAAATATCTTTCACCACAACCATATCAAACAGGCCCTTCTCCGCATCTGCAAGCATTCGCTGGAATTCCTTACGATTCTTGATTTTGGTTCCGGAAATACCTTCGTCTGCATATAATTTAATAAGGTTGTCTCCTGTACGTTTTGTATATTCTAAGAAGAACTCTTTTTGAGTCTCTAAGCTGTTGAGCTGGTCTTCTTTATCTGTGGAAACTCGGCAATATGCTGCTATGTTCATGTTTATAAACCTTTCTGTTAGAGTTGTTGCGTCCTGTTACGACTATTATATTTTAATAATATAAAAAAGACAAGCAATTTTAGTATCACCTGTCTTTTTTACAACTTCGAATAATCAAGCCATTTATGCATATAATTATATATGTAGTACTACTTGGGGTTCTGACTGGGTTTCCGGGAACCCCTATAAAACAATACCCAATCCTTTTTGAATTCCTCTATGAATGATTAGTTTTTGACTATAATCAATCATCGCAACAGGATTTCTATATTTAAAGGCAACCGACGGTCTTCCCTGTAAGCCACTTATCAATTGACCAATATACCCCGCTTCGAAAAGTGTTAATACCAAATACTTAACATCTTGCTCACTATATTTTTTTACACTTGCTTGTTCATTGATTACTTGCATTAGTTTTTCAAATGAAAACGACATACTTCCTAATCTTTGGAATATTGATGGCATAATATTTATCAATGAATCCTCAACATATCCTGACAATTCATTTTTCATTTCTTCAATAAAATAATCGCTGGAGTACTTTTTAATTGCGTTTTTCATTTCAGAATATGACAGTTCTTCATTGTTAGGATAGATTTCTTGACATATACATAGAAATTGTAAAACATCTCTCGGTTTATATAAAGTATGTTCAAGCAATACTTCCCATGAATCTTTTCCGCTTAATTCTTTTGGAAAAATCTTATACCAAACATCAGTATTTTCTCCTGTTTTTAATCCAAATCTCATTTCTGCTATTCGTTTCAAATCTTCAGTGTTATCAACCCACGAGAGTTTAATAGCTCCATCTCGTTTAATTTTATTTAAATCAGGGTCAGTAATTTGATTAATAATATCTTCTCTAATGAATAATAATATTTTTACACTTGCTTTTTGCTTATATAAATTTTGATTTAGAGAATCAATGCTTCTAATCAAGCTTGATAAAATATCTAACTGATTCTTCTTTATTCTAAGAATATCATCCACTCCATCAATCAGAAGGAAAAATTTACGTTCTAAATAAATTGAATTTAAAGTTTGTTGCATACGCTCTACTATTGCATTTATCCTATCCGAAAAGGAAATTGGCTTATAGCCAAACTCAGATTCATATGCTGCATCAAACACGCCAACATTTGCCCCTATCTTCAGTCTTGAAACATTTGAAACAGTTGTCTTAAAAGTATTGGTAATTGGAAATCCTACCTTTTCCAACAATTCAACTACATCATTAAGTTCTGGAACTTCTGTTATTTGCATGTCTTGAAATAAAATTTTAATGATATTCTGCAAAATTATAAAGTTCCATGCATCTAAATACTTTTTCGTGCCCACCAAATCTCCATCACTGCTCGCTTTGGCAAAAGTTGCATACTCAAAATCTCCCAAAAACATTGGAAATGCAATACAATCTGCCTCATGTTCAGCCGAATATTGTATTTTCGAACTGAATGCCGATTTGCCGACTCCTTTTCTACCAACCAACATATATTTCCATGAGTTTTTCAACTTATTTAATATGTCATGTGGGTCATAAAATGCAGACTCGAATATTTCTGGTGCTATCATTAGTTCTCTTGTCGAATCTGCATATCCGAATTGATATTCTTCAAATTTCATAATTTTTCCTCCGTTTATTATTAATGTTTTTATTGCTTGTATTTATGTATAGCTTCTTTGATATAGCGCTCACTCTCTTCGCTCAATTGCACGATTCTTAAACACTATTACTTTATCAAAATCAACAAATAAATCTTCCTGCGAAAAAATGCTTGCAATAATTACCTGATTATCCGAAAGTTCTCTTTTCAAAAATTCCATTATCATTTTCGTGTTTTTATTATCCAATTCCTTCGATTTTGGAGAGTCAATTACTAAAAACAACTCTGTGCCAATTGCACGTTCAACCACTTTAATAACAGCAACCTTATAAGCGATAATGAGTTTTTGAAATATGGCACCTGATTTACCTTTGAGATCATCAGTAAAAATATAGTCTGTCTTATTAGATATATTTTTCTCAACATTTAGTTGCCTTGCGTAATCACAAAACAATTCATAGATTTCTGTAATGTATTCATTATTCCATCTAATTTTTCTTTTTACCTGTGCTTTAACCGATTCTCTTTCCTTTTTTGCTTGATTTAAAAGTTCTTTTATCGTCTCAACATCTACATTGATCGTACTAAGAACAGAATTAATTTTCTTTTCCATATCAACAGTAATGTTTTCACCGAACAAATTAGTTCCGTTACAAACTTGTTCATATTCTCTCAAAAGCTTTGTTCTCTCATCTTCTAAGCGAGAAAGTTGATTTATAAGCAAAGATTTTTCTGCATTCAAATACTCCACATTACAACTATTTTCAATATTATTTTTTGTTACTTTTACTGAGCCTTCTGCAGTTTTAATATAAAGATTCATCGACTCTATATATTCAAAAAAACTTTTGTCTTGTTTAATCACCTTATTAATTTCATTAATACTATTCCTTACATCTTGTATCGCAAGTTGAACAGATGCTATTCTTCTCCTTATATCTTCACCAAGCGAAATCAACTCTAAATTGTTATTATTCTCATAATATTCTTCTTTTATACTATTCATATTAAGAAATGCTTGATACTTTTCTATTTCGCTTTCAATCACCTCTTGTTCTCTAAAAAGTTCTTCACAATCTATATTCTTTAACGCAGCTACAAGTTGATCAATTGAAAATCTATTATTACCAATCACTTTGCCGCGATTAAATAATGTCCACCCCTTTTCTTGATCAATATACATTAGCCCCAATAGATTTTTTGCTACTCGCAAATTATCTACTCCAAAAACATATGCAATAAATGAAATATGCTCTTCTGGTAACGCATATTGCTTTACCCATGTTTCATTTTCCAACTCAACAGTTAATATTTTAGCTGAGCGTTTAATAACAAACTTCTTGCCTTTATTTTCAATAAATATTGTTGTATCAAGTCGATCAAAAACAATACCTTCTGTAGAGGGTACGGTATATCCTAACGCATAAAAAATCAGACGACAATACGTACTTTTTCCAGATGAGTTCGTATCATTAGATGTAATCAAATTAAAATTTCTATGAAATGTATCATAACTTGCATTAGGTTTCTCTTCCAAAATCAGCTTCTCTATTTGCATTTTTATCTCCTCTCTACAATTTTTTGAATATTACTTTT
>JAZNMO010000033.1:0-8260 GCA_045579665.1 Lachnospiraceae bacterium | reverse complement strand
TAATTTTACTTGGTCTTAGACAGGTAAAATAGACTCTGAGACCAAGTTTCTTAATTTCACTTGGTCTCAGACAGGTAAAATAGATTCTGAGACCAAGTTTTGCAAGCAACACTTGTCTATACGCATAGTAAGACCCATAGTAAGATAAGGATGTCGAGTGTGCACCAGTCTCACGAATAAAGAATGCTTAGATAAAAACATTTAACAAATCTTTACTCGTAGCGTCTACTTTTGCGTTAAACCATAGACCGTTTCGTGGAGAAGGGCAGAGTACCGTCCGTTAACTCGACAAACCCGAATTTACTCACACATACTAAGTATTTTATCAGCTGCTGCCTTTGCACCAGCGCATCTCTTAAAGCCTTCTGATATCTGCGCCGCATTCTCGGCATAATTCTCATTTGTCAAAAGCTCCTCTACACCTGAACGAATCATATCCGCAGTATTCTTCTTCAAACGCACACCCGCATTAAGCTGCTCCACACGATTAGCAACGCCGCCCTGCTCTCCGGTCTGTGGATACATCAGCACCGGTACCTTATGATATAGACTCTCCGTTACACTGTTCATACCACAATGAGTCAAAAATACATCTGCTTTCTCCAACACTGCAATCTGGTCCACATGACGCTGTACAGATATGTTTGACGGAAGTTCTCCAAGTGCTTCCACATCTGCCAGATTACCTACTGACATTAGCACTTGATACTCCGTATCTTTAAACGCCTGGATACAATTTCTATAAAGCTTCATCAGATTATTATTCACTGTACCCATGGAAATATAAATCAGCTTTTCTCTCTCCTTAACAAATGTACTCTCCGACTCTCTTATCGAAGGTCCAACAAAGGCATACTTGTCAGAAAAGGTATCTGCACACGGTTGAAACTCCGGAGAAGTATAAACTACCGTATCCGTGAACTCATCATTCTGTATAATATCCAAAATACTGTTAATCGGATATCCCTTATCCTGCAAACGTTTCATATCCTTATTGATACTTGGCATGGAGAAAATCATTCTAAAAAGCTCTCCCATGCTCTGCTTCATAATCTGTGCCGAATGCTTATTAAATGCAAAAGTAGTTGTAGAAGAAACAAAAGGAATACCAAGCTTCTTAGCTATCGCCTTACCCCATACTGCCATAGAGTCCGCTACAATACAATCAGGCTGTAATTCTTCCATCGCTTTACACACCATATCATCAAGTGCCAATGTCGTATCCACTAAAATTCTCGTTGAAAACGCTAAATCCTTACCCACTCTTGCAGCATCCTCCGGCTTAAGATTCTGCTCCATATCATATGTATCGCAGGCAATAAATTTTGCACCTGCCGCTTCTATCTTTTCCCGAAATGCTTCATAGGAATAATACCAAACCTCATGTCCTCGTCCTACCAGCTCACGCACAACACCTAGTGTCGGATTCGTATGTCCATGCGCAGGAATACAGAAAAATACAATCTTACTCATCCTTCTGTCCCTCCTCTTGTATCGTCATCTCACCAAAAATCATGGAAATATACTTGTTCATCATATCCTTAGGAGGAATTGCAATTCCTCTTTCGCTATCTCCTAATACCAAAATGGTGTCTCCGGGATGGATGTCAAACATATCCCTTGCTTCTTTAGGAATCACAAACTGCCCCTTTTCTCCTATCTTTACGGTCCACGCATTTTTTCCATTTACATTTCCCATATTACACCTCCAACGCAATAAAGTATGATTAGTTATACTAATCATACTTTATATATAAATATAAGTCAATATTCTAAATCACTCTCTGCGCTCCTATTATCCCCTTGTCTTCGCTTTTGCAACGGTGTCATACCGGTATGCTGCTTAAATACGCGATAGAAACTCCTTTCACACTCAAATCCACTTGCCTCTCCTATGTTGCATATCGGCATATCCGTATGACACAATAATTCCACCGCATAATCTATCCTCAACTGATTCACATAATCATTGAATGAAGTCTTCAGCTTTTGCGAAAAGAGTCTTGATATATAAAATCTCGTAATATGAAATCTTTCAGCCAAAAGCTCCAAAGACAGATGCTCCGTAAAATGAGAATCTATATATAGTAAAAGTTCATGTAATACACTATGATAATCCGCTGTATTCATGGTAACAAACTCCAGTCTGCCATACAGAAAACTCATGTATAATCCCACATATGACCGCACAATTCGCAAATCAGCCTGCTGCCTATAATAAGACTCTGCCTTCATAAAGGCATACACACAATCCTGCGGCATGTCCTTCATAACAGCATCCCTAAGCAGACTCTTTCCTAATCTGGGAATCAGTTCCGGTGCAAACTCAGGCTCAAATACCTGCACAATCATTTCACAGTCATATGCCTGATAAAAGCTATGTATCTGATAAGGCAAAATAACAATAAAGTTCCCTTGCATAACCTCATATATCACATTATCAATTGACATGGTACAGCTTCCCCGCACCACATATACCACCTCTATCTGATTATGCAGATGCGGTGTGAAAGTATAATTCCATATATGATATGACTTAATAGGCCATACTCTGTTCTCGTAGTCTATTCTCATGCACCTCACCACGCCTTTCTCTATCAAATTACAATGCAAGGTCAATATTTGTCAATAAAAAGATACATACTGTCATAGATGCCATTTCAAATTCATGTTATTCTTAAAATAATATATACGTTGAAAGGGCAACAAATTATGAGCATAATAAAATCTACTTTCATATGCAGACGTGATAATCTCACCATAAAGGGAATGCAATATTTGCCAGAGAATCATCTCAATACATCAAAACATCCTGCAGTTATCATATGCCACGGTTTTACCGGAAATTATTCAGACATGGAGGATTGGTGCGCAGACTTTGCTCAAATCGGTTATGCTGCCTTTTGCTTTAGCTTTTGTGGTGGAAGTGCTCTGACTACCCACAAAGAATTTTTAAGTGAGGGAAACAGTATTGATATGACTCTTTCTTCAGAAATTGAAGACTTATTATGTGTGAAAAGATATGTTCAGGAGTTATCTTATATTGATTCCAAACATCTTATTTTGGTTGGAGGAAGTCAAGGCGGCCTGGTAGCTGCGCTGACCGCCGCAAGATGCGGTAACGAAATCGAAAAGTTGATTTTATTTTTCCCGGCATTCTGCATTCCTGACCATGCAAGAAAGGGCTGTCTTGCTACTGCAAGCTACGACCCGAACCATGTACCCAATTACATTGATTGTCATACTACCATTCTCGGCAAAGCTTACCATGAGGAAGCTGCTGCCTTGGACCCCTTCCTTGAAGTATCCAAATATACCGGACCGGTACTGCTTTTGCATGGTTTAAATGATGATGTCGTTCATTACTCCTACGCTGTGCGCGCCAAAAATGCCTACCGGCAAGGCCAATGCCATCTACAGCTTATCAGAGATATGGGACATTGCTTCTGTGACCATCAGCACGACAGTGCCTTTTCCTCTATCAGGCAGTTCTTGGATGAGCGCAAGGAGATATTAACAATACGTATTATCATCACCCACTCAGAAGAAGCTACAAAAGATGACATACTCACAAACAAGATTTATTTCACAGGATATTGCGAGTCTGATTTTTTCCAAGGCTGTATCTGCGAAGAAGGCTGTGACACACGAATTCACTATCCTGACAACATGCAGATTCGCGCAGAATATACACTGAACGGTCTGGATTCTGCAGGTGAAACATGCTCCATTCACATTGTAAATCAATGGAAGGATGATGAATGGAGACCTGTTATCCAAACAAACAGTAAAGCACTAAACCACCTCAACCATGCTGACCTGACCGCCACTTTGGAATATGGCGCCGGCGGACCTACTGTACGAATATTTCATTGATTATCTCATGGTCATTATGAATTATCTGCGGTTTCACATGTTTGATTGTCATACTGTGTACACCTTGTTTTTCCGGCTCATCTTTACTGATATGATAAGCATAATAATGAATTTCGTACATTTCGCCAGTATCTGTCATAATATCATAGACAGTAACCCCTTCTTCATATCTGGTATAATATCCATCTCTTGAGGATTTTGATGCTGACCTTCCCTCAATACGACTATACGAAAGTATTTCTCCGTCTATAAATGCGATTGCATTTTCTATCTTTGAATACAACTGTTCATTTTGAACTTCTTTTGCAAAAAGCTCATAAAGAGTCTGGGCATTGCGTTCCTGTAATGCCCTAAGAATATTTCCGGACGTAATCTTACGGTATGTATAGGATAAGGCTCCTTCATCAATCTGCATATATACATTTGGTATTTCCTGCGGAACAATCGTTTCAAAAAATTCACCTGCCCGCCCAACATCCTCTTCATCGTACTCTTGTATGGGGACAATTCTGATATCATGTATCCCAACTAAATCAGCGTTTTTTTCATCTCGTAAATTCAAATAATGTCGAATGAATATGTTATATGTTTTTTCTGAATTAACTTTAACATCTTTAATGATATTGACATTCATTAAATTGCTCGAACTATCATAAATAAAATGAAGCTTTCCATGGTTTAATTCGGCATTAATCTCTCCATACGATACAATGTCTCCCCCAAAAAAGGAAAATAGTGCTTCTAATTCTGTATCCAAATCGTGAGTTTCCTGTACTCTATCGCAAAATAGCTCTTTCACCGTAAGAGTATCCCCTTCTTCCATAGCCTTTAATACTGTTTCACATATTTCCATGCTTTTTTCTTTGCTTACTGCCCTATCTTCCCGGTCTTGTATTACCTCAACAACAGAACTACAGCCTGTTAATAGTATTGTAAACATCCAGCATGAAAACAGTAATACTGTCTTTTTAATTAATGTAACTCTCTTAATTTTCATTTCTATTTCCCATTTTCTTAAGTTCATTCAAATTTTGGTTTGCTCTTCTTATCTCATTAAAATATGACACATAATAAATAGCTGCAAGCACAATATATGGTACTGTAATCTGTATAAACATCTCTCGATATACATTAGGAGATACATCCACCAGCTTGCTCATCAAAAAGAGCCCAAGCATTACTCCACCAATCACAACAATATATTGTCCTATCATAACAAAAAACAGGGGCACTTTATCAAAAATGCGGTGCATGAACAATACAAAAGTTGCAAAACAGGTAATCACAAATATCATTCCAAAATTCATCACATAGTAAGGGTCCTGATAATTGTTCATTCCTTCCATCAATACTTTGCTCAAAGACAAAAGAGTATATACCACACATACAGAAAGCAAATATTCTTTTACAATTTTCATGATTCTGTCACCTTCTTTTCCAAATACTTATAAAACTCATTTTTATAGCTTCGATTTAAAACGATTCGTTCCCCATTATCCATCACAATATTCACGCGCATATTCATCTGCGCATTCAGCTCCTGAATATGATAAATGTTTACTAGCATGGACTTGCTATTTCTTGCAAACCCCACTGAACCGAACTCATCCATAAATTGCTGCAAGCCATAGGTAATACGCCAAACGCTGTCCCTTAGGTACGCATAGGTTTTACGCTCTACAACCTCTATGTAAAGAATTTCTCCGGGAGTCATCATTCTTTCCATTAAATACATCTGTTATCACAGAGCCAAAAAGGATAAATACCCAAAACAAGGGATTAATACTTAAAAAAGTGTTTTACTTTGGTATTGTCAAAATAACCTTAAAGCCTCCATATTCGCTATGGTCTATTATGGTTTTTCCGTTATGCCCATCTATAATCTGTTTTACAATCAGTAACCCTAAACCATGTTGCTGTTCGGTAGTGTTTGTATCACAGACCATATAATGTCGTACATGGTTTAGCTTTTCTATCTGCTCGTCGGAAGCTCCTGCGCCGTTATCTTCAACACAAATAATGCATTTACTATTATCCTCGGCAACCGATACATAAATTGTACACCCATTTTCATTGTAGCTAATGCTGTTCTGAATAATATTTGCGATTGCCCGTTTTAATAAATCTTTGTCCACATTAATACTACATATGGTTAATTTGTCGTCGGTTTTCCATTCAATTGGAAACCTATCATCAATATCCATATTCATAAAGTCTACAACGACTTGACGGACAACGGCGACTGCATTTTCCTGTTTCTTCATAAGTGGTTGCATATCATATTCAAGTTTTGAAGCAAGATTGAGATCGTTAATCAAATTTTTCATTCTCTTGCTTTGTTTCACAATGACAGCAGCTTTTTTCCGTTCAGCTTCCGAAATATTGCTGGCACTTTCCAACTGTCCGGCATATCCCATAACCATTGAAAGAGGTGTTCTAATATCATGAGAAACACCCGCTATCCAGTTTGCCCTTGCAGTTTCCTTTTTCCTTAATTGTTCTTTTTGTTCCTGCAAAATATCAGAAGTATGGTTGATATTAGAGGATATTTCTGAAAGCACTCCCGTTTCTGAAATATGGACCGGCACCCCAGCAGATAAATCTTGTATTCCTTTCGTAATCGGTTTGACCGACTTTAAGAGTTTTATATTCGCTATGATGTAAATTAGAAAGATAAACACAATATTGACAAATAGTACAATTAAAAAGTTTTTTGGCAAATTGGCAATTAAACTGTAATTCCAGCTTGGGCGGATATGTTTCCAAAAGCTATTTCGAGGAAAACCGACGACCACAATACCATTTTCATGCTCCCCTGTATAAGTAGGATAACCGTCAATATAACCTACTGCTAAGTCCGCAATATTTGATAGTGTGTAAGCACTTGGAATACTGTTGGGGAGGTTTTCAGTTTGCCATACAACTTGTAATGTGTCATTATCAATCAAAATTGCCCATGCTTGATTTTCCTGCAATTTAGCCGAAATATCTTTTGCAAGCATATATCCACTGTCTGTCTCTTCTAATGCCTTACCTGTTTCCGTTGCAATATTGTACGGGGAATTGTCTACGTCGGGGAATTGACTAATCATTAGTACTACAAACATTAAAAAGTTGATAAAGAGAATGAGTACTGAACTCAACAGCAAAATACCTACAAAGCGTCGTATAAGTTTTGATACACTTTTCATGCTATTTGCCCTCCACTATCAGCTTGTAGCCTAATCCCTTAATTGTCACCAACGAAACAGGTTGTGAGGGATTTAGTTCTATCTTTTCTCTGATACGGCGTATATGCGCCATTAAAGAATTTTCATATCCAAAAGGATTGTCCCCCCATGCCGCTTCGCACAATGCGTCAATCGTTACAATGCGTCCTGCATTACGGTATAGGGCAGAAAGTAAATCATGTTCTTTTGCAGTCAGCGGAATATGCTCGTTATTCTTTATCACTTCGGCGCGGGAAAAATCAATCTGACTGTTTTTTAGTTGTACAATGGGATTTTCGCATTTATAACTTCTTCTCAAAATTGCCATAACGCGAAACAAAAGTTCTTTCGGAAGAAAGGGCTTTACTATGTAATCATCTGCCCCTAAATCAAAACCCTTAAATTTATCATCATCCTCACCACGAGCCGTAAGGAACAAAACAGGATAGTCATCTTTCTGTTTTAACTGAGCCATTAAATCATATCCGTTCCCGTCTGGAAGCATGACATCAAGTATTGCCAATTCCGGGCGGGATTTTTCAGCTTCTACTATGGCTTCTTTTTTATTCTTTGCTGTCTTTATATTCTGGAATCCATACTCGTTGAGGATTGATACGACCATATCTAAGAGTTCCTGCTCATCATCAACAAGCAGTATGCGTTTGCTTAATAAATAATCATTGTTCATGGTGCAACCTCCTTTTACAGTCATATTATACCACATAAATGTGAATTATTTTACAGCCTTGCAAAATGTAAGGTAGATGTAAGGTAGAGAGAAGGTTGGCATAAGGTTCGTGTAGTATCGTAAACCTATGAAAGGAGATATTGCTATGAACTATATTATCACAACACAACAATTGACAAAAAAATACAAATCCTTTGTCGCTGTCAATGACATTTCGCTTCATATTCGGAAAGGGAGCATTTACGGTTTTCTAGGACCGAACGGAGCCGGAAAGTCTACAACCATGAAAATGCTTTTGGGAGTGACAGCCTCGACAAAAGGCAGCTTCACAATCGATAGGAAACAGTTTCCGGCTGACCGTATTTCCATTCTGAAAGAAGTCGGCTCATTCATTGAGTCCCCATCTTTCTATGCAAATCTGACAGGCAGGGAAAACCTTGATATTATCAGACGCATTCTAGGACTGCCTCAAAGTGCAGTAGAGGAT
>JAZNMO010000032.1:0-32759 GCA_045579665.1 Lachnospiraceae bacterium | reverse complement strand
AATGGCAATTTTAGCTGTCTTATTGTATAATTGCTATTGGATATTTTTTTTAGTAGCATAAAGAGAGTATACCAAAAAATCGCTGTGGTCTCACGACCTCAGCGATTTTTCTTTTATGGGACTTTTTTTACAGCCCCTTATTTATGGAATAGGAAAGTGCCCGAAAAGTAGAGGGAGTTTATTAGATAAGAATTATTATTGGTGATTTGATATTTTTGAAAACGAAATTGAAAATTTAAATGCAATCATTTTAAAAATGTACAAATATAAACAGGACATTTTGTGTAAAATTTAGGTATTTAAGTAAGTATGTATCATTGAATAATAATATTAAGTGTGATAAAGTATATTAAGAATATTCGGGGAATTTTGTGTTGGAAAATCGTTTTGAGTGAGAATAACAGTACATAGTACAATGTAAAGTGTAAGGGAGGGATTAATGATAACTAGAGATTAGAGGCAAGAAGAGGTAGTATATAATGAGTGTTGGAAAAAGAATTAGGGAACTGAGAGAGGCGAATGATTATACGAGAGAAGCATTTGCCGAAATGATAGATATATCTGCAAAGTTTTTGTATGAGATAGAGATGGGAAAGAAAGGCTTTTCAGCTGAACTTTTATGCAGAATGTCAGAAGTTTTATCAGTAAGCTGTGATTATATTATGTATGGTGAAGTTAAGACCAATTCATGTTCCCATAGTGTTTATGATGCGTTGATTTCTTTAAATCCTGCTCAGATTTCTAAGATTAGAAATATGTTAGTCGTGTTATCGGATGTGTACAGTTCAGTAAACAATTGAAAAGTAGTAGAGGCTGTGCGCTATGAAAATAGATTTTATAATTCTAAATCAATGTAGGCTTTTTGTAAAAATGATTTGACTTTTTAAATAGAACCTAGTAACATAATAACGTATATGTAAAGGCAAAGAGTGGAAGTAGTAGGAGTGACTTTTAGTAGCAGAGAGTTATCGGTTGGTGTGAGATAACCTAGGAGGCTTTGAACTCGTCCATGAGCTCCGAGACTGAAGTACATATTTATTATTAAGTAGGTCTTGGCGGGAGTTCCCGTTATAGAATCAGAGTGCAGGAGTATTCCTGAATTAGAGTGGTACCGCGGTAGGTTTTCCTTTCGTCTCTTGATTGACAGAGATGAAGGGATTTTTTTATTCAGAAAGGACGAAAATAATGGAAAAGATTTACAATCCAAGTGAGATTGAGAAAAAATGGCAGGCGTATTGGGCCGAGCACGAAACATTTAAAACAGATGTATGGGATTTTAGTAAACCAAAGTATTATGCATTAGATATGTTCCCATACCCTTCAGGAGTTGGTCTTCACGCAGGACATCCGGAGGGATATACAGCAACAGATATTATGTCGAGAATGAAGCGTATGCAGGGCTATAATGTATTGCATCCAATGGGATATGATTCCTTTGGTTTACCTGCAGAGCAGTACGCAGTAAGCACAGGTAATCATCCAAACGGATTTACACAGTCTAATATTGAGACCTTCTCTCAGCAGTTAAAGGAATTAGGCTTTGACTATGACTGGTCTAAGATGATTGCTACAAGTGATCCAAGTTTTTATAAGTGGACACAGTGGATTTTCAAGCAGCTTTATTTGGATGGATATGCAAAGTATGTAGATATGCCTGTGAACTGGTGTGAGGAGTTAGGTACAGTATTATCTAACGATGAGGTTATTGATGGTAAGTCAGAGAGAGGCGGTTACCCTGTTATTCGTAAGAATATGAAGCAGTGGGTTATCAATCAGCCTGCATTTGCAGAGAAGCTCTTAGAGGGCTTAGAGGAGATTGACTGGCCTGAATCTACTAAGGATATTCAGAGAAACTGGATTGGTAAGTCTGAAGGTGTAGAGGTAGATTTCCAGATTGTTGGTGGTGGAAGCTTCTCTATCTATACAACATGTATTGAGACAATTTATGGTATTACATTCATGGTATTGGCTCCGGACGGACAGATTGTGAAGGATTTAATGCCAAGAATCGAGAATCAGGACGAAGTACAGGCATATATCAATGAGACCTTGAAGAAGAATGATATGGACCGTACAGAGTTAAATAAAACAAAGACAGGATGCATCTTAAAGGGAATCTATGCAATTAACCCTGTAAATGGCAAGGAAGTACCTCTTTTCATCGGTGACTTCGTTCTTGCAAGCTATGGTACAGGTGCAGTTATGGCTGTTCCTTCTCATGACCAGAGAGACTTTGTGTATGCAATTGCACATAACATTCCAATGATTCAGGTAATTGACGGCGGCGATGTAAGCGAGAAGGCATTTGAGAAGAAGGAGTACCTTGGCAAGGGCTGCAAGCTTATGAATTCAGAGGAGTTTACAGGACTTGTAGTTGAGGAAGCTAAGGAAGCCATTACAGATAAGCTTGTGAAGCAGGGGGTTGCACGTAAGACTGTTAATTATCATTTCCGTGAGTGGATTTTTGCAAGACAGCGTTACTGGGGTGAGCCGGTTCCTGTAGTGCATGGAGAAGATGGAAATATTCATGTGCTTAGTGATGAGGAATTACCATTGATTCTTCCAGAGTTAGATGATTACAAGGGTAAGAACGGTAAGGCTCCTCTTGAGAATGCCCAGGAGTGGAAGCAGTATGATAACAATGGTGTAAAGGGTGTTCGTGAGACCTCTACTATGCCGGGTAGTGCAGGTTCAAGCTGGTACTATATGAGATATATTGATCCCGATAATCAGGATGAGTTTGCAAATCAGGAGTTATTAAAGCACTGGTTGCCGGTTGACCTTTATATTGGCGGACCTGAGCATGCTGTAGGTCATTTGATTTACTCAAGAATCTGGAACCGTTATTTATATGATAAGGGTCTTTCACCTGTTAAGGAGCCATTCCAGAAGCTTGTTCATCAGGGTATGATTCTTGGTTCTAACGGTATTAAGATGGGTAAGAGATTCCCTGAGTTCGTTGTGAATCCAAGTGATGTTGTACGTGATTACGGCGCAGATACTTTAAGACTATATGAGATGTTCATGGGACCTTTGGAGGTTTCTAAGCCATGGAATCCAAGTGGTGTAGACGGAGCCAGAAGATTTATCAATCGTGTATGGGCATTCTTTACCAATGAAGAGAATATCACTACTGAGAAGGATGATGCTTTAACAAAGGTATATCATCAGACAGTTAAGAAGGTAACTTCTGACTTTGAGCAGTTAGGCTTCAACACAGCAATCAGCCAGATGATGATTTTCATGAATGCTGCTTATAAGGCTGGCAAGTGTCCTATGGAGTATGCAGAGGGCTTTGTAAAGATGTTCTCTTGTATCTGTCCTCATGTTGGAGAAGAGTTATGGCAGTGTCTTGGCCACCAGGATACTATCGCTTTCGAAGCTTGGCCAACATATGATGAGTCTGCATTAGTAGAGAATACTGTTGAAATCGGTATTCAGATAAACGGTAAAGTTAAGGGTACTGTTGAAGTAGCAGTTGATGAGGAGAATGAGTCTGCGATTGCTAAAGCAAAGGCTGTTCCATCTGTACAGGCTGCTATCGAAGGTAAGAATATCGTGAAGGAAATCTATGTTAAGGGCAAGATTGTTAATATCGTAGTGAAATAGTTTACGTCGTTTTGTATATCGATTTTAGGAACTCCCGCAGGCGCATGCTTGCGGGAGTTTTGTCAAGTAAGACACAGGTGTCGTTCTGTGTGCCTAGCGGCGCATATTTTTTATCTTTTATTCTTCTATTATTCTCTAATACGGAAAAATTCGAGTATAGACCTTGTTTTATCCGTATTTGGCAGTGTTATCTTTTGTGAAATACGGAAAAATTCGAGTATAGACCTCATTTTATCCGTATTTGGCAGTGTTGGCTTTTGTGAAATACGGAAAAATTCGAGTATAGACCTCGTTTTATCCGTATTTGGAGACTTTAGATTTTACGAAATACGGATAATTTTAAGTATGGTGCTTATTTTATCCGTATTTGGAAGCTCTGGATTTTGAGAAATACGGATAATTTCGAGTATAGTGCTCATTTTATCCGTATTTGGAAGCTCTAGATTTTGAGAAATACGGATGATTTCGGACATAGTGCTCATTTTATCCGTATTTGACAGCTCTCGCTTTTGTACGATACGGAAAATATCAAGTAAGACGCATGTAGGTGATGAAATGATAGAGTCCGCCATGCGTCTAGCTCGCAAATCCGCCATGCGTCTAGCTCGCGACAAAGTCGCTCGCTAGATGGCTGTCGCCATATACAAAAAATAAGAAATATGTCTGCTTGTAAGCAAGCTTCCAGCAGCCAATTTCTTATTTTTTTGCGCATGGCTCATAGTAGACTAAAATATTTCACATTTCAATAAAATAAACATTGTAATCTTAGCGTATTTATGATAAAAATAAGTATATAAACTTATCTTAATGGAGGGTTACATATGAAAACAGGAAAAAATTACAAGTTTTGGTTTGCAACTGGTTCACAGGATTTATACGGTGATGAGTGTCTTAGAAATGTAGCTGAGCATTCTCAGAAGATCGTAGAGGGATTAAATAAGTCAGGTCTTTTACCATACGAAGTTGTTTGGAAGCCGACATTGATTACAAACGAAGTGATTAGAAAGACATTTAACGAAGCTAACGCAGATGAGGAGTGTGCAGGTGTTATCACATGGATGCATACATTCTCTCCGGCTAAGTCTTGGATTCTTGGATTACAGGAGTACAGAAAGCCATTAATGCATTTCCATACACAGTTTAATGAAGAGATTCCATACGATACAATTGATATGGATTTCATGAACGAGAACCAGTCTGCACATGGTGACAGAGAGTACGGTCACATCGTAAGCAGAATGGGTATTGAGAGAAAGATTGTTGTTGGTCATTGGCAGAACACAGAAGTAATCAAGAAGATTGCTCAGTGGATGGCTACAGCAGTTGGTTTGATGGAGTCTTCTCACATCAGAGTTTGCCGTTTCGGTGATAATATGAACAATGTAGCGGTTACTGAGGGTGATAAGGTAGAAGCTCAGATTAAGTTTGGTTGGGAAATCGACCATTATAATGTAAATGACTTAGTAGACTATGTAAATGCAGTTCCTACAGGTGATGTAAGTGCATTAACAGATGAGTACTACAGCAAGTACGATATTCTCTTAGAGGGACGTGATGCAGCTGAGTTCAGAAAGCATGTTGAGGTTCAGGCAGCTATCGAAATCGGTATGGAGAAGTTCTTAGAGGAGAGAGATTACCATGCTATCGTTACACACTTTGGTATGCTTGGTGGATTAAAGCAGCTTCCGGGTCTTGCAATTCAGAGACTTATGGAGAAGGGTTACGGCTTCGGTGGAGAAGGTGACTGGAAGACAGCTGCTATGGTTCGTCTTATGAAGATTATGGCTTCTAATGTTAAGGATGCAAAGGGTACATCTTTCATGGAAGACTACACATATAACTTTGTTCCAGGTAAGGAAGGTATCCTTCAGGCTCATATGTTAGAGGTATGTCCTACAGTTGCTGAGGGTCCTATCGGTATTAAGGTTAACCCACTTAGCATGGGTAACAGAGAAGACCCGGCTAGACTTGTATTTACATCTAAGACAGGTCCTGGTATCGCAACATCTCTTATTGACCTTGGTAACAGATTCCGTCTTATCATCAACGCTGTTGATTGTAAGAAGTGTGAGAAGCCAATGCCTAAGCTTCCTGTAGCTACAGCATTCTGGACACCACAGCCAGACCTTACAGTTGGTGCAGAAGCATGGATTCTTGCAGGTGGAGCACATCATACAGCATTCTCTTACGACTTAACTGTTGAGCAGATGGTTGATTGGGCAGATGCTATGGGTATCGAGGCAGTTGTTATCGATAAGAACACAGACATCAGAACTCTTAAGAATGAGTTAAGATGGAACTCAGTTGTATACAGATAAAATAGTGTTGCCAATTATTGAAAGTAAAGTCTCTTAGGCTTTTCGATGAATTCGACTTCATCAAGGGCTGTGAAGGCATCGATAAAGTCTTCTCGAATTGTCACAATAGCATAGCTGTTGATGAGCGGTTCTACATGGATGACATCGGATTCGAGTCTTTCTAAGGGACCATGATATTTCACAATAAATTCCCAGGTATTAGTTTCGGTATCAAATCCGACTTCTAATTCCTGGGATTTTTCGCGTTCTCTTGTTGTCGCCTGCAAGGCGAGCTGGAGTAGGTTTTCTAGCTTCTGACTTGGCATGGCATATACCTTTATATTTTTTTATATTATATGCTGTTAGATTTCGATGTGTTTATGATAGAGAGATATGAGATGTTGTAGGAAAGTTTTTTGGACCGTGGCACCTCGTAAGTAAAGAAAAAGGAGAATTTTAGACAAGAGCGAGGTACAGGAAAGAATTTATTAACTGTAGTACTTCGGAAATGCAGAAAGTGGAGTTATATAGAAATACGTATGTGAAATCATAGATACCTGTCACAGGAAGTACCTCAATGAAATCCTAATTTAAAAGAGTGCTTGCAATGCAAGCACTCACAGGTTTCACATAGAGAGCGATTTATAAATGTGCTTAGTACTTCTAGACTTGGAGGTCTCGCCTAATAGTGAAACCTGACACTGTGAAAGCGATAAGTAAGCTATACGTTTTACTTAGGTCTAACAGTTAATCTTTCAATCAGTCCATCTGCATTTACTTCACGGACAGTGGCAATTGCCATGATGTGGTAGCCGCCAAAGTTAGCGATGAACTCAGCCTGTGTGTCATTTACAACTTCTGCGCCAAGAATGGAGTACTGACGGAAGCCGAACTTATTACGGAAGAACATGTTAATTGCTTCTTTACCGTAGATATGGTATTCGCGCTGGCTGGAAGAGTTAGAGCAGTAGTCGCACAGGATACCGTCCTTTGTAAATAAGTCTGCCAAGCCTGCGAAGTCTTTGTTTTCCATTGCATCTATATATTTCTCGATTGGTCTCATAGTAGTGTCCTCCTTAATATACCTTTTCTGAATTGAGCAGTGCATCTGTACCGCCGTCTACGAACATGATATTGCCGTTAACACCGCGTGACTTAGGTGATACGAGGAATACCATAACTTCTGCGATTTCTTCAGGGTCCATAAGTGACTCAAGACCATATTTTGTAGGAATCGGAAGTGCGTTCAGTGCCATTTTAGCTGAAGTACTCATGGTAGCAGTCATGGTTGTATTAACATTACCTGGTGCAATTGCGTTGATTCTGACGCCATTTGCGGCCCAGGAAGAAGAGATACGTCTTACCCATCTTGCAAGAGCATACTTAGTTGATACATAAAGGCTGTTTCCGACACTAAGACTTGAGGAATCCAGCATGCTTACGAGTTCAAGAATTCTCTTCTCATCTCCGATATTATTCAGTAAATCTACGATATCCATTCTGCCTGCACCTTGTGAAATGGTATTGGATACAGTCACTACGCAGCTTCCGTGTTTCTTCTCTAATAAATCATAAACACCCTTGGCAACCTCAACTGTTCCGAAGTAATTCAATGAAACAATCAGGGAAAGGTTTCCGCAGGCACCTGATACACCGGCATTACAAATCATGCCGTCAAGTCCGTCAGGACATAACTCATGGAGTTTATCAATTGTCATCTGTCTGCCTTCCTTAGTAGCAAGGTTTGCACAAATATCGCCGCCCTTGAGGTCAATATTAATCACCTTATGTCCTTCTTTTTCCAGTAATTCCTTTGTCTTTGCGCCGATTCCGCTGGAAGCGCCTGTAATTGCATATACTCTCATGTTTATTCTCCTTCCGCCGCAGCTGCGGCATATATTTTGTTGCTATTGTTTCGGTTGATTTATCTTATGAACTTCATTATAATGAAAATTGGTATCTTATAAATAACCAAAATGAGAAAAAGTAAGGAGACCAGACAGATGTTAACTTATGACCTGTCAAACAGAGGAAATAAGACGATGTATGAATATCTGTATGAGTGTATCAGAGAGGATATCATGCAGGGAAGAATCAAAGAGAATGAAAAGCTGCCGTCAAAGCGGATGCTTGCTAAGCAGCATCATATCAGCCTAAAGACAGTGGAGAATGCTTATGAGCAGCTTCTGCTAGAGGGATATCTGTATACGAAGGAGCGAAGCGGATATTATGCAGGAGCGGTGGAGACAGGATATGAAGTAAAGGAAAGTCCTGCTATCTATGAACCGGAACAGCAGCAGGAGGAGTATCAGATTAATCTTGCGAATAATCAGGCTGCATTGGATAAGTTTCCGTATTCCCAGTGGGCGAAGGTCATGAGGGAAGTACTGTCGATAAGGGAAAGAGAGCTTTTAGATACAGTACCCTTTCAGGGAATTTATGAGCTGAGAAAAGAAATCGCTGACTATTTATATGAGTATAGAGGAATGCAGGTAGCTCCTGAGAGGATTATTGTTGGAGCAGGTACGGAGTATTTGTACGGAAGACTGATTCATTTGTTAGGACGTGACTGTGTTTATGCAGTTGAGGACCCGGGCTATCAGAAGATTACCAAGCTCTATGCGGCTAACGATGTGACTTGGAAATATATTGGAATTGATGAATATGGTATTCATGTAGAAGAACTGGCAAAGAGTGGAGCAGATGTGGTACACGTTTCGCCGGGACATCATTTTCCCACCGGGACAATTATGCCGGTGGGAAGACGTCAGAAGCTGTTGGAATGGGCGGCAGAGGAGAGAGAAAGATATATCATCGAGGATGATTATGATAGTGAATTTCGTTTTGTAAAGAGACCGGTGCCTGCGATGCAGAGTATGGATATGAATCACAGAGTCATATATATGAATAATTTTTCAAAGACATTAGCACCATCCATACGAATCAGCTATATGGTGCTTCCGCAGAAGCTGATGGACAGATATGTGAGTACCATGAACTTTTATTCTTGTACGGTATCCGCATTTGAGCAGTATGCCATGGTAGAGTTTATGCAGAAGGGATATTTTGAAAGACATATTCAGCGTATGAAGAATTATTATAAAGGTAAGAGAGACTCCATCCTTAAGCTATTACAGGAGTCGCCACTTATGGCACTTCTTACGATAGAGGAAAAGGATGCAGGGAATCACTTTCTGTTAAAGGTAGATACACAGTTAAGTGATGTTCAGATTAAGTGGGCAATGAAGGATGCCGGAATTAAGCTGGACTTTTTGTCGGAGTTTTGTATGCAGAACAAAGAAGAGCATGCGCACACTATGATTATCAATTATTCTAATTTAAAGGAGACAGAGTTTCAGGTTGCGTTAAGAAGGTTAGAGGAAATCTTGTTATAAATGAATGTTAATATGAAAGGACAGCCCTCACGTATTTTTGAGGGCTGTCCTAATGCGTATATTCTATAATTTATCAAAACGGGCTGCTTCGTTCTTTAGCTGGTCTGCAATGTTCTTTGTATTGTTCATCTCAGAAGTAATCTGCTCGATTTCCTTTACAAGCTCATTTGTATTGTTAGCAGCAGAAGAAACGGCATTTGAGCTTTCTTCTACGGAAATATGCACACTTCCGATTGCTTCGGTAATATTTGCTGTCAAATCCTGAATGTTAGAGGACATTTCATGGAATACCTCCACAACCTCATTGACATGTGATGCATCATCACGGTATTGCTTACCGCTTTCTACAAAGCCGTCATAGTCAGGAAGAATGGTTTCGTTGATATATTTGACAATATCATCAGAGCACTGTACCAAATCCTTTACAGCTGCAACTACCATGTTGTTGATATTTTGAATATTGCCGGCTGTCTCACGGCTGGAATCAGCAAGCTTTCTGATTTCATCAGCAACGACAGCAAAGCCTTTACCTGCTTCACCTGCTCTGGCAGCCTCGATAGAAGCGTTCAGAGCTAACAGGTTTGTCTGAGAAGAGATACTTAGAATTTCATTGGTAAGCTCATTAACCTGATTGACACTCTTTGAATCTTCCATGGCCTTCTGGAGAGAGTTGAGGATACCCTCGATTACTTCACTGGTCTGTGTCTTATTATCAACAGCGGTTGTTTCTAAGTCACTGGCACGTCTTTCCATCTCTGATGCGTACTGTAACAGTTCATTGGCTGCTGTTGTAAGCTCAGTTACATGTCCGCCAACTGTCTTGGCGTTTGCGTTCACACCTTCGGCTGTAGAAGAAACCATCTCCATGGAAGCGGATAGCTCTTCCATAACGCCGGATATATCACAGGAACTGTCATTTGCCTGAGAAACACTGTTATAAACATCTGTTACAATCGTTTCAAGGGTAGTGGAATTCACTGTTATCTGTGTCATGATATTCTGCAAGGTAGTAATAAATTCATTGATTGCAGCACTCATCTTGGCAATTTCGTCTTTGCCCGTCATTTCAAGGCGCATTGTGAGGTCACCCTGATTGTTTTGAATCTTATCAACTACGGATGTAATGGTCTTATTGATGTATCCGATAGGAAGAACGACCTCTATCAAACAGATAAAAATAACAAGACCGGTAACAAGTAGGGCAATCACGGAAATAATACCGGAGGTAAGTTTAGCAGAGCTATAAGCTTTATCATTTTGTGCAATGGCATCGTTCATGCCGTTCGTGTTAATCGCCATGAGCTGGTCAGTAACTGCTGTTAACTCATCGCTAAACACTATTAATTTGGTATTACATACCTTAATAGCATCTACATTTGCAGAGTTGTTATTTAATTTAATTACATTGTTTAAGCTTGATAAGAAACGCTGATACTTTTCCTGGAATAACGCATAGGCTTCGGCTTCTTCGCCTTCATCTACGGTAGCTTCATATTCAAGAACTTCAGCTTCAATTTCTGCTTTTAAAGCCTCCATTTCAGCTTCCACAGCTTCAGGGTCAACATCATCTGTATTTACAATACAGTCTCTGTAAGCAATAATCTGGATTGCTTCGATATCCTTTGCAATTTCACCAAGCATCATAACGCTTTGAACATAGTTTTCGGATACTTCCTTACTGGTATTTAACATATTGTTCATACCACTGTTATTTGTCAGTGACATGACTAAAATCAGTATCAGTAATGCAGCTACCGGACCAAGAATTTTAATTGGCACCATCAGGTTTTTAAATATGCGCATAGTTTTCCTCCGTTTCATAAAACAAATGAGTATATAATTATATATATTATATAAAATATCTGACAATTAAGCAAATATCTTACAACAAAACAATTTATAAAACACAAATATGCCAATAAATATGATAAAATTATATGTTCACAAAGACATCTATATAGCATAGATAACCAAAAACAGCGGCTACGGAGGAATGTGTAGCCGCTGTTTTAAACAGGTATATTTATATTGTAAAGTAATGGTTATTTGGGTCTGTACTCAAAGGTAACCATAATGGATTCTAAGTTACCAAGTGTTGCTGCATCCAATACAACCGGCGAGCAGTACTGAGCAGGAGCCTTTGTCGTACGAGAACCCTCAGGTACTGTTTTTAAGAAACCTGTTGTTTCATCATACGGAACCCATGCATTGTAAAGGTTTACACGTGTACAGCTGCCATCATCAGAGGTTGTATAGTAGTTGCCCTTTAAGGTATAAGGCTCACCATTGATTAATACCTCTTTGATATCAATAACATAGCCCGGGAACAACTCCTCGCCGTGGAGAATACCGATGGCAGCGAAGGTAGCACCGCTTGCATAACCGCCCGATGTACCTGTAAAGTCGAGACCTACTGTATAGGTGCCTTCACTTGTAATCTCTGCTTCAGTGATTCCAAGACCGGCAGTTGCTCCGTCAGGATAATCATCACCTACACGGTACTGAACAGCCCAGTCTGAGCTTGTGTACATAAGCCAGGCATAAGCGGTATCTTCTGCAATAACAGTACCTTCGGATGCATTTGCAAGTCCTGCATCCATGGCAGCTTTAGAAGAAGCCTGCAGGTCTGCATCGGAAATATCTTTCTGAGCAGAATATCTGTGGTCAAGATAAAGCTTGGCTATTTGGTCATCAATCATCTTGCAGGTATTACGATTGTATAAATTGTTACAATCCCATAACATAGGGCAAATATTATAGTAGTCACAGTTGCTTAAGAAATTCACATAATAATCATATGTATTTTCTTTCATGGTGCCGGTTTCAAGAAGAACACCGTATTCACCAATGATAACACCATAGCCTGCATCTGTGAATTTGGTTAGCTTTGCAAGAGATGCGTTCATCTCTTCATACTGTACCTTGGTTCCCCAGTTAGGAACCGCTTCACCGATACAATAGCCGCTTGGGTCATAGTAATGTACAGAGAGAATCAGTTTGTTTGGTACAGTATCCGTTGGCATCTGATATCTGTCATCGCAGGTATTTGTAATGTTGGTGTCAAAGCCTGCAATTAATAAGAAACGGTCATCATTATTGCCACCGCAGGAACGAATGACATCAACAAAGGTCTGGTTGATGGTGTTGGCTATGGTATAGCACTCGTCTACGGTAAGATTTCCTGAGTCTGCATTGTATGACGCATCATGGTCGTTCAGACGATTACCAAGCTCTTCGTTAGCTGATTCAAAAATCAAATAATCGCCATGGTCTGCATAGTAGGTAGCAATCTGTGTCCACATAGATTTGTACATTTCCATAGCTTTGTCTCTGGTTTCCTGCTTGGCAGAACCAAACATTCCCCACCAGCCGCCGTCCCAGTGGTCATTGACCACAACATACATATCAGCGTTATGAGCGTAGTCGATAATCTCACCTACACGGGCAAGGTATGCTTCATTAATGGTGTAGTCGCCATTTTCAAAATCCATCATATTGGTCCAGGCTACAGGAACACGAAGGGAGTCGAAACCGGCATCCTTCATACCCTGAATCATTTCCTGTGTGGTAACAGGCTGTCCCCAAAGCTGTTCGTAAACTGTAGGGTCAGATTTTACACCAATGGAGGTATGACCATAGGCCTCCATGGTATTGCCAAGGTTGATACCGTTACCCATAAGCTTGGTAAGCTCTAATGCAGTAAGTTCAGAGGATGAGGTATCATCTGCAGTAGCTGTGTCTGGTGCAGATGAAGCTGCTTGTGTAGTTTCTTCTACGGTAACTTCTGTGGTAGATACCTCAGCTGCAGAGGTTACTTTGGTCTGTGTGACCTCGGCATTTGCAGGCTGAGATTCTTGTGTTGTCTGTGTGTCTGTACTGCCGCATCCTGTCATAACTGTAGACATGGTCATCATAGCAGCAAGACTTAACGCAAGTTTCTTTTTCATAATACAATTACTCTCCTTATACCAATATATTCCTTAAAAAGTCTATTTTATAAAACAAATTATAATGGAAATGCAGAAAAATTCGAGTGCAATAATTCTATGAGAAATACATGGAAATTTTGACGTCTCATACATCCTGTGAAGAAAATGGTAGAAAAATGATGAAAACAGGCTTATGATAGAAGGATAAGTAAGCATATAGGAAGGACAAGAGTATGAGTGAAATAATCAGATTTAACAGTGACTATACAGAGGGCTGTCATCCGGCGATTTTGGAGAAGCTCTCTGAGACAAATATGGTGCAGACTCCGGGATATGGCGAGGATGAGTATTGTGCCGAGGCAGCAGGAAGAATCAAAGAAGCCTGCAAGGCACCTGAGGCAGACGTTCATTTTCTGGTGGGCGGAACACAGACCAATGTAACGGTGATTTCAGCAGCTTTGAAGCATTATCAGGGTGTGATTACTGCGCAGTCAGGACATATTAATGTGCATGAGACAGGAGCCTTGGAGGCATGCGGACATAAGTGTCTGGTGTTGGAGAGTCCGGATGGAAAGCTGACAGCGGTACAGGTGGCGCAGTATACGGATGAGCATTTTGCGGATGAGAGCTTTGAACATATGGTACAGCCTAAGATGGTATATATTTCTAATCCTACAGAGGTAGGAACTATTTATTCTAAGGCAGAGCTTATGGAGCTTTATCAGGTATGTAAGGAACGAGGTCTGTATCTTTTTATGGATGGTGCAAGACTTGGTTATGGGTTGATGTGTTCAGAAAATGATATGACCTTGGAGGATATTGCACAGTACACAGATGTATTTTACATCGGTGGAACAAAGGTGGGCGCACTATTTGGTGAGGCAGTTGTGATTACAAATGATGAGCTGAAGCAGGATTTTCGATATAATATTAAGCAGCGTGGCGGTATGCTTGCTAAGGGAAGATTGCTGGGTGTACAGTTTATGACTTTATTTGAGGATAACAGATATTTTACTATTTCTGCCCATGCGGCAAGATTAGCAGAGAAGCTCAAAGATGCGTTGGCAGAGATTGGCGTAGAGTTCTCCATTGCATCTCCGACTAACCAGCAGTTCCCGATTCTTGAAGATGAGGTGTTGGCACAGTTAAAGGAGAAGTATTCTTATTCCTATATGGGAAGATATGATGAGAAGCGCAGTGTGGTTCGTTTTTGTACAAGCTGGGCAACGAAAGAAGAGAATATAGACAGTCTGATTGCAGATATTCGTTCAATGATAGAGAAAAAATAAGATGTGGGTGGTTACTTTGGTAAGAGGTAACCACTTTTTACTTGCATTAGCATTTGAAAAGTGAGAAAATTTAAAGTGAATAAATATATTTTCTGACATAATGAGGTGCAAGAAAATCTATGATAAAAGAACGAATGACAAATATCAAGGAAAGATATAGAAAATACTCACCAAAGGCAGTTCGTGCGATTCAGTTGACTATGTTCGCAATTCTTTTGGTGCTTACAGTATGCATATGGATACAGGCACCGAAGAATGCCTATTTTGGAAATGCAGAAAAAGAATTGATATGGTATGGAGACGGGTGGAGCTATGTGAATCAGGAAGGTGAGCCTGTGCCGGTATATCATCATTATCTGAAGCTCCAAAAGGAGGGGGAAAGTGTAGCGATTACCAAGGTCTTGGATGATGAAGTATTGCAGGACAAGTACCTATGCTTTCGTGTAAAGGCAGAAGAGGTGAGGCTGTATGTAAATGATTGCGTATGGTATGATAAGGCACTTGCAGAGAAGGTAAAGCCTCAGGCAACACATGTGAAGAGATTCTACCAGTTATCTACGGAAGGAATGCATGCAGGTGATAAGGTTACCATTGAATTTATCGGGCAGGAGAGAGGTAATCTGGTTGTACAGTATTTTTCGCTGGGAAACAGATATAGTATAGAGTCCTATGTATTGTCAAAGTGTGCACCGATTCTTTTGGTATGCGGAATTTGTTTGTTATTGGTATTACTTACCATATTGGTATATTATTCGGCGGTATTACTGGGAAATATTGAAGGCTATAAGGCCTTGTGGTGGCTGGTCGGTTTCCTGATGTGGGCGCTGATATACCTTTTGATGGATTGTGGCTGCATGGAGCTGTGGGTGAGGAAGTCCCTGCTATTGTATTGGTTAAGTGCTGCAGCAATGCTTCTCATGCCGATTCCTTTGATTATGTATATTAAGAGAACCTTTTACCCGAATTCTCTTTTTTATGATTTGTTATTGTCGGCAAACCAATTGTTGGTTATTGGTACGGTATTGGATTATGTCGTTATTCATCTGGATTTGCTGGAAGCCAATATATATGTATTGGGAATTTTATTATTAGCAGTTTTAAGAGCAATAATAGGATTTGTTTTGGATAAGAAAAAGCCTGCCAAGGAGGTCATTACAGGTTCCATTGCGATTATGGTTGGAATTGTGGTAAGTATGCTTGCTTATGTAGGCGGAGATTTGATTGTGGCTTCGTATCTGTTTGGAACATCCCTTTTCTTTTACAGTTTGTGTATGTTGGTGTTCACAGTAGCATCAAGAACAAAAGTACGGAGGGAAAAGGAGGCAGAATATGTCAGACTGCTTGCAGGAGAGAAGGAAGCGGCAGTGCTTGCCAATGAGCAGAAGACCAGATTCTTATCCCACATGTCTCATGAAATAAGAACACCGCTCAATGCTGTGCTCGGTATGAATGAATTGATTATGCGGGAAACTACGGAAGAGAATGTGCGTAAATATTCCCATAACATTCAGAATGCAGGAAAGACCTTACTTGGATTGATTAATGATGTGTTAGATTTTTCCAAGATTGATACCGGTAAAATGGAAATTGTGGAAATACAGTATTCCCTTTCGAGCCTCATCAATGATGTGGTATGTATGGTAAGAGAAAGAGTGCAGAATAAAGGACTTGAGCTAAGACTTGATATCAGCAGCAGGATGCCGGATAGTCTGTTGGGAGATGAAATCCGTGTAAAGCAGATTATGATTAATCTTTTGACCAATGCTGCAAAATATACAGAAAAGGGCTGGGTACTGATTAGAATGTATCATCTGATGCAGGATGAAGAAACGGTGAATCTTAATATAGAGATAGCAGATAGCGGAATTGGTATTAAGGAAGAGGAAATGCCGAGACTGTTTCGGGATTTTGAACGTCTTGACCAGCTAAAGAACAGAACGATAGAAGGAACCGGATTGGGATTGAATATCACTGCGGGTTTGATAAAGATGATGGGAGGAGAAATTCAAGTAGAAAGTCGATATGGTATGGGGTCTGCATTCTTTGTAACGCTTCCGCAGAAGGTGGTAAATAAAGAGCCTATCGGCGATTATAATGCCAGAATGAAACAGCTGGAAAGCCAGCCAAGTGATATAAAGAATGATGTGATGCATTTTGGTGGAAAGCGTGCGCTTGTCATAGATGACAATGAGATGAATCTTGAAGTAATCGCTTCGATTCTGGAAATGATGGAGTTGAATGTATGGCGGGCATCCGGCGGAGCAGAAGCTTTGGAGATTATGGGGAACGAGTTGTTTGATATCATTATCACAGATGATATGATGCCCGGGATGACAGGAACGGAGCTTATGATTATGGTGAAAGGTAACCATGATATGGCAAATTCAACCGTACCGATGGTTGTCCTGACAGCGAATGCGGTATCGGGCGTAGCAGAAGAATATTTGAAGAGAGGATTTCAGGATTATCTGACTAAGCCGATTGATATTGAACAGCTACAGGCTGTGTTGAAGAAATATTTGATAAAGTAGTGATTGGAGAGTGCGGTTTTATACCGCACTCTTTTGTCGCAAAGGTTAGCTTCAACATATGATAGAGAAACGATGTAAGAGGTTTATAAATGATGCAGGTAAGAGCAAGTCAGACAGAATATGATTATAGTCAGGAGATATCCTGTATTCCTCAGGTGACGAGGAGAGAACCTTATTTGACGGGAGAAAATGTGATTATTGCTTGTATTGATAGCGGAATAGATATCTATTTACCGGAGTTTCAGACTGCCAATGGACAGACAAGGATAATCGGTCTATGGGACCAGACTGTGAGGCCTGATGAAGAAAGAGGATTTGTGCCGCCGGAGGGCTATTCTACTGGTGTGTATTTTACAAGAGAGCAGATTAATGCGGCGTTGGCAGCAGGTCGTGAGCAGGGATTTGAGTTGGTGCCAAGTCGTGATACCTCAGGGCACGGAACCGCAGTGGCAGGGATTGCGGCAGGAAGTCTTAGCGGTGTTGCAAAGGAAGCGGATATCTTAGTGGTGAAGCTGGGAGTACCGTTAGAGAATAATTTTCCGAGGACAACACAGCTGATGCGAGGCATCGACTTTGCAGTTAAGGAGGGACTTCGCAGAAACAGACCTGTAGCCATTAATGTCAGCTTTGGTAATACCTATGGAGACCATAGAGGAGAATCCTTGTTAGAGAGGTTTATTGATAATGCATCGGAAATGGGAAAGTGTGCCATTGTAATCGGTAGTGGAAATGAAGGGGCTTCTAACGGACATAGTGCGGGGCAAACAACGGAAAACAGAGTGATTGAATTGGCAGTCGGAGACTATGAAACACAGTTAAGCATACAGTACTGGAAGCATTTTCAGGATGTATTCAGGCTGAGAATTATTTCACCGGGAGGAGATGAGGTATTGTTGGACTCTTCTCGTATGGAAACGGTGAGGGCAACCTTGGAAGAGACCGAGCTTCTGTGCTTCATCGGTGAGCCACAGCCCTATTCGGTGAATCAGGAAATCTATATTGATTTTATTCCAAATGACAGATATATCAACTCAGGAGTATGGAGACTGGAGCTGATTCCGGTGCAGGCCGTGACAGGTGAATATCGCTTCTTTCTTCCAAGCTATGTGGCAAGAAATGTGGGAACAGGCTTTCTCTTACCTACACCTGAGGTTACGCTGACGATTCCGTCCACTGCCTTGCGGGCGATAACGGTGGGAGCTTATGACGGACAGCGCAGGAGCTATGCAGACTTTTCGGGAAGGGGCTATGTGTATCGCTATGAAGAAGGAAGAGCAACGGCAGCAGGAGCGGCATATGGTGTTGCCTTTAGTAAGCCGGACATAGTGGCACCCGGTGTTGGGATTCGGGTACCGGTACCGGGAGGAGGTTATGAAAACGTATCGGGCACCTCCTTTGCAACACCTCTTGTAGCGGGCAGTGCGGCACTCTTGATGGAGTGGGGAATTATCCGCGGAAATGACCCGTATCTGTATGGGCAGAGACTAAAGGCATATCTTAACAAGGGCGCAGTACAGCTGCCGGGATATGAGGTGACACCGAATGGAATGACAGGCTGGGGAGCGCTGTGTGTGGAGAGGAGTTTGCCAAGGGGGTAAAGTAGTTGCTGATTGGAAATGCTGGTTTATAGAATGGCATCAATAGGTAATACTTACCAGAACTGTAGCTCTTTGTGTGATTTTGGGGAAAATTGTAAAATAGATTTATAGTAAAAACAATTACAGTTGTAGGAGGGGCGATATGAAAGAGCAAAAATTTAGTATTGGAGAAAGCCAGAAAGATAAGATTGAAACAAAGTAGTTGAAAATTGCAAGGAATGTTTTTGCATATAATGATACGTTTATTCCTTTGTCCAGCATAAGCAGAGTCAGTGTAGTAAAAGAGAAGAAAAAATAGTATCCTATGCAGGTTATTGTAGCATTGGCTGTGGGAGCGATATTGTTTTTAGTGGGAGATTTTATTTCAGTTATAGGAATTCTTGTAGTGGCTGCAGGAGTTTGGATATTATACAAAACATACAATTTTAATCAAGAGATAGGAGAATATTTAACTATCGAATTAAATTCTGGCAGTAGATTGTATTTTTACGAAAAGAATCATCAATTTACTGCAGGTTTTAAGCAAGTTGTTTTTTGAATGTAGTTGAAAGTACATATTAAAGTGGAGTAAATCAAAGAAGAAAGATTCTTTTATTTAAAAGAAATTGTAATATAATAAAAGGGGATGGAGTAAAATGCTTGAAAGTTAAGTTGAAGAAGGGTGACTAATTCAAGATAGAAAGGGGAATTTTATATGAATGAAAAACAGGTTGCCATACTGATTGATGGTGATAACATATCACCAAGGTATGCAGAGTGTATCAAGCAGGAAGCAACGAGATTGGGAAGAATTAAGGTGTTCCGATTGTATGGTTCTATTGCTTCGCCGAATGTTAGAGCATGGTACAAAATTATGCCAAAGCATGGAATTACACCTATGCTACAGATAAGTTATGCGCATGGCAAGAGTATTGCCGACCAAGCGTTAACAATAGATACAATGGATATCTTACATGGTGGAGAAGTTGATATTATATGCCTTGTGACAAGTGATAGTGATTTTACAAAGTTGGCTTACCGTATTAAAGAATCTGGTAAGGTTTTGATTGGTATGGGTGAAAAGAAAGCTAATGAGTCACTTGCGCAGGCGTGTGATGAGTTTAAGGTGCTTGACCTGATTTACCAGATTGAGGAAGAAGCTGTTGCATTAGATGCTACAGAAGAAGAGGAAGTAGAAGAACTGCAGGATGTAGTAGAGGATGCTGAGGGTGAAGAAACAATTAGTGTTCCGAAGGAAGAGGAAATCATAAATTGTATCTTAAACATGTTAGAGGAAGATTGGGAAAATCTAGCCAGTGTTGGAATCTACCTAAAAAAGAGGATATCAGGTTTTGATGCAAGAAATTATGGCTATAAAAATATGACACAATTAATCCAAGGCAATAAGGACAAGTTTGATGTGAAGTTCGAGCCAGGCAAGGATGGGGTGCATACGATTGTGTTTGTACGGCGAAAAGTTTGAGAGTATAATAGAATATAGGATAATTTTTAGTTATCCGTCGGTTTTCTTACAAAAAACTTGATGGCTAATCAGATATTATTAGTCTATTTCAGTATCACCGAGTATACAAGGAGGATTTGATTATGAAAGTAAGTGTTATTATTACAACACATAATACTGAAAAGTATTTATTGAAATGCATAGATTCCGTTATAAACCAAACATTATCAGACATTGAAATCATTATTGCAGATGATGCATCTACAGATAGTACCCCTCAAATAGCCACCAAACTGGCCTCACAACATGATAATATTTTGTTTTTACCTCTTTCTTCCAGTCTTGGCCCTGGGGGAGCTAGAAATAAAGCGCTTCAGCAGGCATCCGGAGAATACATATCTTTTATCGACAGCGATGACTGGATAGACTTAAATTATTTAGAAGTGATGTATAATAAGGCAAAACAGTCAAATGCAGACATTGTTACTTGTAGTTTGGTGCGCGAATACGATTACAATACATCTACCCCTCTATATAAATGTAAATACGATCAGGATTATTTTTTTCTGGCGAAATAGCATTTCGTATTATGACGAATGAATATAATTATGGCATAAAATTTTTGCCGTCAGCTTTGAATAAAATATATCGAAAAACTTTTTTGACAAATAATTTGTTAACATTCCCTGAACATATATTTTTTGAAGATCAGCCATTCTCATATAGTTGCACATTAGCAGCAAACAAAATTGTCTGTGTTCCACATGTTGTCTATCACCACTACAAACGTTCAGGATCTATTGTACAGTCATTTAGCAAAAAAAATATAGATGATATGATGTCGGCATATCAAATGATTAAAAGTTATCTATATAAAAATAATATTTATGAAAAATTTCGTTTTAACTATTATTCTTCGTTGCAACATTTTTATAATTTAATTGTTCGCCAAATATTTGAGTTTGTTGCTGATGAAAATACTAAAAAGAAATATCTCAAATACTCTTTTGCTCAATTAAAAAAAGTTGTTGATGCAGAAGAATATATTGATTTCTTATCTGCCGAAGAATTACGCAAACACATCCAGCCTAATATTATTGATACTACCATATTTTAAGAAATGTAGAGATATCCGCATACTATGGCCTTTAATATAGCATGCGGATGTCTATATAATATTTACCAGCCTGAAGAGGAGCTCCCAGATAGAACTCCAAATTATCCAACGAGGGATCGTATTCACTTATATACTTTATATTATGTCTAATGATTGGAAGATATGTTTCCTTTTCAGATAATAATTCCTCTTCTCTTTTCAGTTCAATTAATGCGGCCTCTTTTTGGTATTTATACAAGTAGACTAATGCTGAATACGCTGCTTCAAAAGCTTGTTGGCGTATTTTCATCGGTCTTTGCGTTTTCATATATTCCAATCTATACTGCTCACATAATGTTAACGCTCCTTTTGATAATGCTAAAAGAGAGATAGCAAAAATGTGGCGATTGTAATCATTTATAAAATTTTCCTTTAATAAATTATTTGCAGTAATAACTTCACTAATATCTGCATCATCTTTAATACAATCAAGAAATGTCACGGCAAAATTATACATATATTTTGTTTTAGCATCGCAATCCATCCTATCTTGTACTATAATATTATATTCTTTAAGTAATTTTTCTGCCGTGTGATAGTCATTTGTAAGATTACATAAAAGCAATCGATATGTCGAAAAAGGAATATCATTTTGGGATAAAAACTCTTTTGTTGGAACCCTGTTCAGACAATTGATGCCATTTTCACTGTCAATAAACAATTTTACCGTATTTACAGCGTATTTTAACGATTGAAGATCCCAACCAAACAAGGGCTTCCAATTATTTTGAACTGTTGTCGGCATTTTGTCAAAACAATTTATTTTATGCAAAGCATTCTGATACCTATCATTTTCATATAGTGAATTGATCATTTCCCATAATATAATATAACGAATTATTATTACCGTATGATCGGCTACAGGAACAGCCTCTGTATATAAGCTTTCAAATATGTCATATCCAGAGTAAATGGTACCGGCATTTGTATTTGCATATGCAAAATAAGCAAAAAGCAAAAAATAATTCTTGGAACTAATGCTACTTTTAAATTGCCTTTTAACAGATTCTGTCAGAAAAATATTTTCCAAAATATAATAGATCGAATAATATTTTTGCTCAGCAAATAAGCACTGGATTTTGGTTAACACGTCCTCTATAGTATCATTTTCTCGGCTTTTTAGCTCAAGCTGTAATTTTGTATAGTATACATCTTCAAAGGGAATATATAATCCGCTGTACGGTATTAAGGAAAAATGACCAATAAAAATCTCTCTATAATAGTCATGCCAACACACAAAGGAATCATCATCATTCTTTTTGATTAATTCTGCGTCTAATAACAAATTAATTATCTCTGCAGAGTGAGGAATATCGTATATCAATTTTTGCGGTATTCCCGATAAGGTATAATAAATACAAGAACAAAGTGCTTGCGCATCCACATTTTCACCAAAAGTATTTCTAAATTTAGCCACTATTTCATTTTTTAAAAGTTCACATTGCATGAAGGAATGATATGCTAGCTTAAAGTCATTAATGTTTTTTATAGAATCATCCAACAGGGTCAAATATTTCATAAAATATAGCACTTCTATTACAGAGCCGAAAAGTGTTGTTATACTGGCTTTATCAATATTAATATTTTTGCTGTTGAGAAGTGTGCATATATCATCATTAGTAATCTTTAACTCGATGGTATTAAAATATTGTTTTTTTCCACTTCTATATTTTTCTATAGAAATTTTCTGATGTGAGGTTGCAATGCAAAAAATAGGGTAGTCACGGTTTATTAATAGCATAAGCATTTCCTTTAATATACTTTTGTATTCTGTTGGTACTTTGTGAATATCATCTAAAATAATAATACGTTCATTAATGCAAATATTATTTGGAAATATGTCTGCCAATAGTTTTGGATTTTGAATATATTTTATGAAATCTTCAATTTCGGTTGAAAAGAATACAAAGTCCCAAAATGTATTTTTCATCTTTGGAAATTGAATTCGTAACTCATTTACATAGTCTAAATCCAAATCTTCAAAAAATAAATATGGGAAGAATAAATGAAAAACAATTTTTTTAAATACTTTTATGTCCTCTATTTTATCTCCCGAGAAAGCATAGGCATTGCATATTATAACGCGTTTTTCTTTCATTAATGTGCTTTTAAATAACTGCAAAACATACGATTTCCCAATACCGGAGCTTCCATATATTGAAATTAGCGAGAATAAACAATTCGAATTCTTTCTGTAACTTGACAGTTCATTGCATAATTGCTGAACCACCTCATTTTGTGAGGGAATATCAAAAAACATATTTGCGGAATTAATAATTTTTATTGCGGTCGCCGGAATGATTTGCATTTGAAAATTTCTTGAACTATACTCATTTTTTAATATATATGTAATGGATAACGGTTGTATAGTTTTATACTCACCGGTTGTATCCTTTTTTAGAATAGGCTCATATTTTAAGTTTTCCGGTATACAGGCAGTGAAAATGAAGTTATTAATTCCTTTTTTTAAATGCAAATTTTTAGCATCTTCTGATAATAATTGAATATTAATGCTACTATTTAATGTAGCATCAAAATCTTTCTGCACGGAAATGGAAAAATGAATTTCATATATAACTCCTGTATATACAGAAGATAAGGGTTCCTGAAAGAAATTATTTCCAATATTATAAAAGCAAAGCTCTTCAATGCAATTAAATGGTGGTCTTTCTAATTTTTGGTATATATCAAGTGAGCAATCAAACCAGGATTCAAAAAAGGAGTATGACTTATCCAAAAGCCAATTTTCCAAATGACTTTTTGTATAAAACTTCACTTCTTCGCAACTATTAGAACATAATAGTGCTTCACGAATGTCGGCAATTGTTTTGGAAGCTATTTCTAAATTAGTAACAAAAATTATTTTGGAAATACTGCAGGCTAAAATTGCACTAACAATAGTTGCATCCAGACGGTATCTGCTTATTACTTTATTTTTTTCGTCTGCGTTAGCGGAATATTTTGCTTCCATCCACCAGACATCTACATTATTTGCATATCCAACAAATAATGCAAACTCCGGTTTAGGTTTTTCTGAAACTTCTCTAGACAGAATTGCATCATGATTTCCATCTCTGGTATTCTTTGTGTGTTTCCATTCGCAATCATTTTGCGGTTCATTTTCCTTTACAAATTCAACAGCTAATTTTTCAAATCCTTTGAAGCCGTCTTTTATTTTTCCCCAATTAATATTCATCTATGTTCGTACTCCTATTTCTGTAAATAGACTAATAATATCTGATTAGCCATCAAGTTTTTTGTAAGAAAACCGACGGATAACTAAAAATTATCCGTATATAAAGAAATCCTCCTCTGCGTCATCAGGTAGAGGAGGATTTCTTTATATATGAAAATTATTTCTTGGATGCTTAGTGGTAAGGATAAGCTTTTGCTTTGAAGTCGAAACATGGGTATAGATTTGAGTAACATTGATAGAGCTATGTCCTAGCATCTCTTGGATATATCGAATGTCAACATCTGCATCTAATAGACTTGTAGCGAATGTGTGTCGAAACATGTGTGGAGTAATATGGAGCTCTATATTAGCAATAGCAGAGTATTTTTTTATCATTCTACGTATTGCTTGGTCAGATATTGGATTACCATCAGAGGTAGCGAAGAAGTAATTTTGCTTCTGGATATCTGTTAGGAACATATTCCGGTATTCTTTTAGCATGGAAATAATATCTTTATTTCCAATCTGTAGTAACCTTTCTTTTGAACCTTTTCCATAAATCAATACAGTTCCCTCGTACAGATTTATATCAATATCTTTTAATGTGCATAATTCGGAGATACGTATACCAGTGGCAAATAGCAATTCTAAGATAGCAGCATCTCGGAGAGTACTTCTTATTTGATAATCTGTATGTGCTGCAAGTCGTTGTTTATAAACTGTAGATAATAGAATTTCTACAGTATGTAGTGGGATTGTTCTTGGTAATACATTTGGTTCACGGAATTTGACTTGAACCTTGTTGAAAGGATTTCTGTCAATAATATCCTTGAATTCTAGATAATGTATAAAAGCCTTTAGAGAAGCTATTTTCCTTTTGACTGTTTTGGGTTTGTATTTTTGATGTAGTTTAGAAATATAGTGCTCTAAGCAGTCGGGTGTGATGTCATTTTAGGTGGAGGAAGAGGAATATTCAATAAACTGATTGAGGTCGATACGATAAGCTTTGAGTGTTTTGGAATCTAATCGTTTTTGGCGTACACAATATTCGAGATAGTTTTTGAGGTGCATCTGTAAGTTATTCATAAATAAATCTCCTTTGTCTAAGTATTTATCAAAGGTATACACTATTTAGGATAGGGATGCAAATAACTTGTGAAGGAGAGTGTAGGCATTTGAAATAGCATGAAAACATTGCTAATTGTACTTATAAAGAGTAAAATAGTATATGTAATATTTGAATAGTAAGAAGACTTTAGGGGGCGACAGATGCGAAATGAAGTCTAAAGGTATAAAAACAAGCTTGTTAAAAGAGGTTGCAATGATTTTATTCATTGCAGCCTCTTTTTTGTTGACAGGAACAATAGGTAATCGTGTCGTGCAATAAAGTTCTGATATGGATTCAAATATTTGTACTAAAGGTAGAAAGGATGGAAAAAATGAAGAAAGCAATGAAGAAGACAATGAACAGAATGTTGGTTCTTTTATTGGCTGTAAGCATATTTGCCGGAACTTTAGACTTGAATGCGTTTGCAGTGGAACCAAAGGTAGTAACAGGGGGAGCAGGTTGGGATGGAGTAACAACTCAGAAGGTCTGCGAGACGGAGAATTTGAGAATTACATATACGTTATCCTCTTATTGGAGTACCGGATATAATGCAGACATCAAACTGGAGAATATCAGCAGTAGTACTATTCAAAACTGGTATTTGGGATTTACATGTGATGATGAGATTACAAATATATGGAATGCACAAATATCCTCTCATGTAGGCAATCAGTATGTAATAAAGAATGCGGGTTGGAATCAGGATATTGCTGTCGGAGGCAGCGTTGAATTCGGAATCTCGGGTAGTACTGAGTTTGGGGGATTTCCTCAAGGATATGCGCTGGTAGGTTCGAAAGCTTCGGTTGCTGATACGGATTATTCGATAGAATATCAGGTATATAGTGATTGGGGAAGTGGAGTTAGCGCTGCTATTACAGTAACGAACAATACAGATAGTGTACTGGAAGAATGGGCATTAGAATTTGATTATGACAGAGAAATAGAGAGTCTTTGGAACGGTAATATTGAATCGCAAGCGGGAAATCACTATATTATAACCAATGCCGGATATAATGGAAATATTTATGCAGGACAGGCTATCACTATTGGCTTTAATGCCGGTGAGGGAACCGGTAGCGAGGAACCACGCAATTGTAAGCTATATTCCTACTGTGCAAATGCCACAGAAAATGGTACAGTAGAAGTAGACAAGAATCAAGATACCGATGGTGATGGTGTAGCTGACTATCTGGAGGAACACTTTGGAACGGATATTAACAAGGTGGACACAGATGGTGACGGTTTATCGGATTATATTGAGTTGTCGGGATTTGTATTTAGTCCTTTGCTGATGGATACGGATGGTAATGGTATCAATGATGGAGACGAAGATACAGATTCGGATGGACTATCCAATATAAAGGAAACTGAGCTGGGAACCAGTGTAATAAAGGCAGATACAGATAATGACGGTTTATCAGATAATGACGAAGTGTCTGTATATGCTACATCACCTCTGCAGAGAGATACGGATTCGGATTATGTATCTGATGCGAAGGAAATAGAACTGGGGACGAATCCTCTTGTTTATGATGAGACATTTGATATCGTCTTATATGCAGATGAAGAAGATACGGTAAAGGCATCTGTACATGCGATACTTAAGGGGCGACAGGTAGAATCGTTAAGTGTAGAGAAATTCAATAATGATTTTTTCTTCCCAACGACTATGCCGGGATATATCGGTGGAGCATATGATTTTCAAGTAACAGAAGGCTTTGGTTCAGATTCGATTCAATTTGAATTCAATACTGGATTATTAGCAGATGCAAGTTTTGAACCGATAATCTATTATTTTAATGAAGAAATGCAGCAGTTAGAGGTGTTAGAAACGTCTGTAACAGGTAATGTTGCATCAGCACAGATTTCACGATGTGGAAAGTATATTTTGCTTAATAAAACTGCATATGAAGCAGCGTTTGAATGGGAGGAGGTTGAGAGTTATAACGCGGATTCTGGAATAGCCGTTATGTCTTTGATAGATGAGTTGGATGACTCAGCGACAGGCGCTAGACGGAATTCGGAGCAGGATAGTGATGGCGATGGCATTGCTGATTGTTATGAAGCAGGTCTGTATTTTTTTAATGGTGTAAAATTTTCACTTGACCCCAATAATCCGGACACAGATGGTGATGGTCTGTACGATGGTGAAGAGATTACAGGATTTTCTTTTCAATATAATTCAGATAAAACGAAAAAAATAGCAATAGGTTTCTTTGGGGCAAATCCTTTGGAGGGGGATAGTGACGGAGACGGTTTGCTAGATGATGAAGAAATCTATTATTATGGAACGGAACCATTAAATGTAGATACAGATGGTGACGGTTTGAAGGATGGAATAGAAGTTTCTAATTGGTATGATCCATTAGTAGCTGATGCAGATGGAGACGGTCGTCTGGATTTGCAGGAGTATAAAGAGGGAACCAGTCCGTATAGCTATGACAAGGATTGGTATGAGCATTTATGGGATTTCATCTGTGGTTTTGTGGCAGGAGACTTTATCCATGATACGGATAGTATAGCTACAACTTTGGGACAGATTGCAAGTAGCTTTATTCCACTTGTTGATATAAGAGATGTTATTGGCAATCTTGTACATGGCGACTTCTTATTTGCCGGATTGAGCGCAACCGGACTAATTCCTGTTGGAGGAGATTTAACTAAAACAGCAGGCAAGGTTGGCAAGTTTGTACTGAAGAATATTGATGATATTGCGAAGGTTTCTGATATTCTGGAATTCTTGGTGAAGAATTTACCTGACGTATTACCGTATTTGGCCGATAGTGATGAATTTGCAGATGCAATGAAGCAGCTTTCTAAAGTTGATACTTCAAAGCTTACGAAAAAGCAAGCGGATGTAATAAATGAAGCCTTAAAGAAAGCAGGAATGTCGGAATATGCGATAAAGGGCGGCGTAGATATTAAAATTAAGATGCAGAAGTACATTGACAATATTGTTGATGCTTCTGGTAAAGTAGATATCAATAAAATGAATGCCTTGAGACTTGCAATTCAGAAAGGAACGTTTAGTCCAGCAGAGATAAGAGATATAAGCAAAAAAATGTCAGAGCTTGGCATAACAGAAGTGTATGAAAGTATAATGAAAAAAATTAATTTTGGAACATATTTAAAAAATATGTTAGGAGTAGCTCCTAGTGATATGATTAATCCTCATGCCCATCATATATTGTTTAAGACAGGAAATGGAGCATTACAACAACAGCTTGTTAAAGAAGGGCAAGAAATTTTAAGAAAGCATGGGATAGACCCTATTCTTGGAGTAGAGAATCTTGTATGGGCACCGAATGGTATTACTGGTCAGCATAATATAGAGGCATTGAGGAAGGTTGTAGAAACTTTAAAATCAGTAGATAAAGCTGGTGGAGACTATGATGACATAGTAGATGCGTTAAGAGAATTAGGAGACATAGCAAGTCAAAGGTAAATAATTTAGGAAGGAATATGTTTTATAACATGGTGAAAAAATGGATAAAGAGTTGGTAAAGTCAGTAAGAACTGCAATTAAAAATGGAGATTTGGATTTGGTAAAAGAATTTTTGAACGATGATAATGAGTTGTTGAATGTAGAAACGCCATTTGGTTCATGGTTACATGTCGCTGCAGATCAGGGAAAATACAATATAGCGCAATATTTAGTAAATAGAGGGTTGGATGTAAATAGAGATGGAGGAATCTCAGGAGGAAATCCAATTCATAGTGCAGCGAGAAATGGTCAACTTGATATTATTGATTTGTTATTTCAAAACGGGGCAAGATTTGATGTTAGTGAGGCAACGAAAAATCCTCTTTTTGCAGCGATATGTAATGGACATTTTAATATTGTTCAATATTTGGTTGAAAATGGAATTGATATAACAGTACATTATGCTATAGGAAAGCTGGAAAAAGTGGATGCGTATGAATATGCAAGGCAGTATGGACAAACTGAGATTGCAAATTACTTGAAGAAAAAGCTTGAAGAGAAATAGAATGACAAGAGAAATTAATATACCAGTGTTTAGTTAATTATTGCATATTGAGGTATACGTTCGATGAACGTATACCTCAAGTTCGTTATGAATAATCGAATTAATTGTTGTAATTAATGATGATTTACTTGTAAGGCTATGTGAATGGCTCTACATTAATGGAACAAAAATTCTGTTAATACAGAACAGTAATGCGTGAAAAAGCGAATATCCAAGTAGGTATAAAAGTTATATGAATACGTATTGGAGGAAGTAGCAAATGGCTGAGAGAAAGATTTATTATTTTAAGATGAAATTGTACTCTAGAGATGGAAAAACGGAATATGATATTGGGAAATTCAAGGATGATTTTTGTGAAATGGTTGATAATCCAGCTATAAGTAAAGCAAGAGAAGGAGTCCATATCATTGACTTGACTAGTATCTCGGAACATTTATATACAACAATGGATGTCATCCGATATCAGAATGATTATGTATTTTTGAGAGCTTACAGGCAAAAGCCAACGGCATCGATGATAACAAGGTCATATGACACAGGAGTTCCTTCAGCAGTATTGCCTGGTGTTAGCGAGAATGAGAAGGGAATTGAGAAATATACGTATATACATATTGATTATAAATACGGCATTTTGTCAATATTAGGCTCACAGGGAGCACCAGACCAAGGTGTACTGAGCTATAGGTGGTTGGACTTGAATATTTGATAACAGGAGTGGTATTCTTTCTGGTATCTGTCCATAAAATGTCGTATATGGTTAGTTACATTTTTGCAGATGTGCAAAAGGCAGCGGACAAGAAAATTCAAGCATTTCATATGGCAAAAGAAACGATAAAATCCTGTGAAAAAGCAGGAGATGAGGAGGAGTGGGATTAGGTAGGAGGGTTTTGATTACATCGAGTAATATACGGAAAATATAAGCGATTGTTGAGCAGGATTTAGGGCGAGAGAACTCGCCCCAATTTGATTAGACTAGCAGAAGTAATATGTGTACTTTCTGCTAGTCTTATTTTGTATTATGAGAATATAAAAACTGTTTACATAATTATTAAACTATAAACATCAAAAAAAGGGAAAATAATACAAAAAATCAGATGAAATTAATTGTAAACACTGATAAAATATACACGATGTGGAACAAAAAGAACCAATAAAATGTCATAAAATATACCAAAGATGAATTGTAGTACAAGGATACATTACCTATGAGTGAATATTATAAGGAATTTCTTACTAGATTTAGTAATGAAAGAAATCGAATTGGCCTGTCGCAGAAGGAGATAAGCTTTTATATGAAAATATCTCAGAGTCAGTTCTCTAAGGAAGAGAATGGAAATGGTAGATTTTCTTTTTATGGAATGCAAGGTCTGGTAGATACAAAGATGGATATTTTCTATATTTATACAGGTAAGCGTTATTCGGGACGGTATTATGATTGTTTTGCAAATCTGGATTTTGAAAGATGTCTTTTGATTTTGGGAATTTTAGCAGGAATGTTATCTGGTATGGCGAGAACTCAGCAGATTTTAGGCGGAAGAGATTTTGCTGAAAAGATGGAGAGGTTAGCTTATGCGGCACTATTTAAGCAGGGGAAAGAAAACATTTACTATGAATTGCGCAAAAAATATTCGTATTCACAATCAAAGATGGCAGACATGCTGGGAACGGATAGAAAGAAGCTGATTTCCCTAGAGAAGGAACGTATTTTGCCAGATAGTGAAGACTTATATGTATTGCAAGAGAGACTTGGTGTCTATCCGTCTATTATATTGGAAGATGCCAGAGGAGTGGCGAGTGCTATCTGCCATTTGTTGGAGATGGTAGATATAAAACTTCGTGAGAAGATATTTGAAGTGCTAAGAGAGTATGTCCGGGTAATGAATTCTACACAATAATTTTACGAGAGAAGAGAGCGATGAAGAGAAACGTATTGATAATTGAAGATGATTCAAAGTGCCTGAATAGACTGAAGGCTATCGTCGAGAAATGTGAATTGGTGAATGAGGTCTTTTGTACTGAGAATCTGGAGCAGGCATATGCATGTGCCATGCGGGAATCAATAGATTTATTTCTGGTGGATATTATATTAACGCCGAGTGTTCCGCATGATGTATCAGGTGTACAGTTCGTTGAGAAGATTAAGCAGATAGATAAATACAAACATGTCCCGATTATATTCATAACTTCTTTAATTGACCAAGAAATGGATGCATTTCACAGACTGCATTGTTTTGATTATATCGAGAAGCCATTTGATGACAAAGATGTGTATGCGGTTATAGAGTCAGCATTGGATGTGCCTTTGAAGCGTCCGAAGAATGATATCAATTTTCCATACAGAAAAGATGGTGTTTTATATTTCATAAATACCAGTCGTATCATATGTGCTGAGAGAGTTGGTACGGATTTACATGTATATACTCCTGATGAAATGATTGTGATTCGATATAAGTCAATAGCAAGCACATTAAAGGATTTGCCAAGGGAATACTTCCTGCAGTGTAGCAGAAATGCATTGGTGAATCGTAAGTACATAGCGAATGTGGACCGGATGAATCGCTATGTCATGATGGAGAATGGAAAGCGGCTGAGTGTTGGTAGTAATATAGGAAAGAGGTTTTTTAAAGAGTTGGGGTATGATGAGTGAGATATTACAGATTCTGACGGAGTATATAAGTATAATTTTGTGTTTGCACACTTTTTCTAAAGCAAAGAAGAGAGTGAATTTATTGAATATTATATTTGGTATACTGATTGTAGGAATGCTTTCTTGTATAGGAAAATGTAATGAGCGCAATATACTATTAGCTATACTAGTATATTTCATTTTCTTGCTATATGTTAAAAGAGAATTAGAAAATAGATGGTTGCTTGCTTTAAAGACGTGGGGATTTATGATGGTTACAATGCCTAGTTTGCAGTTAGGAATGTACATAATCATAAAAATAATATTTAAGTATAGTATTAGCGATATGGGAGTTTCCATTATAGCTAATGTAATAATCTGTATTTTTTTCATGCTTTGGAATGAAAATCTGATTTCAACGATTATGATAAAGATAAGAAAAAGATTATGGATTATAGCAGCAATAGTATTTGTAATAATTAGTGTCTGCTGATTAAACCGTTTTCGGTTCAAAATCAGCAGATTGATATGTTATTAATCTCGTCAGCAAAATTAGCGCAAAAAGTATTCGTGGCTGAATCTTGAAAAGATTCGTAACAAATACTGATAATGCAAT
>JAZNMO010000031.1:0-12293 GCA_045579665.1 Lachnospiraceae bacterium | reverse complement strand
GCGAAACAATGTCGTACAAATGGATTTCTGAAAAGGACTTCATTGCATTTGTAAATTCAAATGAAATGATTGATACACAAAGAAAACGTTATCATGATTATTTTGTAAAAATGGGATATATAAGGTAGCATATTCCAACTTTAAAAAACGAAACTTTCAGTCTTGCGGAGAGATTTAACGCAACATAAGATTTGAATTCTCACTTGAGGTATTTTAAGGGATTTAATAAGTGTTATATCTTGTTATAAAAATCTCGTCAAACCCTTGAAAATACTAAAGTTTTCATGGGTGTCCTCTCCGTCACATCTTGTATCGTGTTATATCGTTTTACCCTTGGTTATGACCTCTGATAAGGGAAAAAACAAGGGAAAGAAAATCAGGTAACAACTTATAACAAATTATAAAAATGGCAGTTGGGACCGGATGAAATGCTTTTAATACAATTATTGGAAAGGACAGATAAGATGCGATTAATATACGCAGAGTATAACCCACAGACAAACAGTATTGATGTAACCACATTTGAGAATTATATATTGCGCATTGATTGTAATAAGGCAGAGGATGGATTAAAAACAACACCTTGTTCGCAGAATTCGCTCAATGCATTGGCAATAGATGAACCACTTGAGTATGCTCGACTTGCTTTAGATGGCGAAATGCAGGAGTGGGTGGATGCAATTGATAGTTTGGAAGTCTGGTGATTTTTGATAAATGTTGGTAGAATATCTAGACTTGGTGTGGTAAAATAAAAGAAAAACCCAATTTTACGAATTTTTAAAAGGTGGTAGAAATACCATCTTTTTTCTTTGCAAATTAATATTTCAGAAACATAATGCAAGCATTTTTTAAACAAATCCGAGTTATTATCAGTTCATCAAATTCAAGGAGGTAACGAAAAATGGATGTTACAGGAACTATTAACGCAGGAATGGCAAAGGTAGCAAGATGCATGAAAAACAGTTTAGATAATTGCAAGACAGATGGAAAGATTGTAGAGCAGCAGAAAAAAATAAAGGCACTGACCAGAGAGATTGGCAGTCTTGCACTGGTCAGATTGGATGCTGGAGATGAAATGAGTCCTGAAATTATGGAACGATACGAAGCTATTAAAGTTGCAAAAGAAGAGATAACTGTTTTAGAAGGTGGCAAGAAGAAATCTACAGTAATCTGTCAGAACTGTGGAGCAAAGACTTCTGTAGACATGAAATATTGTGGCGTATGTGGTACAAGTCTGCAAGAAGCTTAGTGTGGTGGAAAGAGTGGTAAAAACGCTCTTTCCGTTAAAAAATAATCGATTTTAACAAAACAGAAACATTTTTTAAACAATACAAAAACATCAAATTTGTAAGATGTGTGTACAAGGCGCGAAGGAAAAAACACATACAAAAGCAAAAAACAAGAATCAGTAAAGAAAAAGGAGATTAGAGAAATGTCAAAATTCGTAGAATCAAATGAAAAAATTGCAGAGGCAGTGGTAGAAGGTTACAAGAAAATTGAGGATGGCGTAGTAAGTGGATATAAGAAGATTGAGCAGGGAGCGGTTGAAGGCTTTACAAAAGTTACAGACAAATGTGTAGAGAAGATGTTTGCAAAAGAAGGTGAATCTGTAGAAGATGCAAAAAAGAGACTTTCCGGAGAATAGAAATATGGACAACGTAATAAGTCAGGATAATACATTCAGTTATAAATATTCCGCAGTGGAAAATAAAGAAATTCAGGAAATTCGCAAAAGATATTTGCCACAAAGCGAGAGCAAGCTGGAAGAGTTGAAACGCTTGGATATGCAGGTACAAAATGCCGGGATGGTAGAGTCGCTATGCATAGGAATTATTAGCAGTCTTGTATTCGGTTTGGGTATGTGTCTGGCGATGCAGATTATCGGAACCGGAATAGGAATGATGGTTTTAGGTATAGTGATTGGAATTATCGGCATGGCAGGAATATTAGTTGCATATCCGGTGTGCCGTAGAAAGCAAAGAAAAGCGAAGGAGCATTTATCTCCGAGAATATTAGAACTTACAGAAGAATTATATCACGAGTAAAAATAACAAATATAAATTTAAAGGAGAACAGAACAATGGCAGAATTTTTAAAGAAAGCATTTCAGGACATGAAGGAAAGTGCAAAGGCACAGCATGAGGTAGACAAGGCACAGTTTAATGCTGTAAAGGCTGAGTCAAAAGCACAGTGGGAAGAAGCAAAAGCAATGCGCGACCCGGAGAAGCGTAAGGCTATGATGCAGGCAGAGCGTGATGAGCAGATCGCTGAAGCCAATAAGAGAGCAGCAGAAGCGCAGGCTCGTATTGATGCGGCAAAAGGAACAAAATAAGATAATTCGTGATAGCGAGATGCCACAGGGTATCTCGCTACAATCCGTTATGAGAGGTGGTGCAAAATGAAGAAAACAATTATGTATGATGTAAATGGGGAAAAAGTTCAAAAAGAGATTAACTATATTCCGGTCAGATATATTCTTGCGATTATAATCACGTTGCTCGAAGTGCTGATAATCTTAGGGATTGTTGTGGCATTATGCTATTATGTACCATATTTTTATTTAGCATGTTGGGTAACAGAGATTTTTTGCGTTATCCATATTATTGCAGCGGATGACAATCCGGATTATAAAATTCCGTGGCTATTATTTGTACTGATTATTCCGATAGCAGGATTTATGTTATACTTTCTTTTTTATTCAAGGAAGTTACAAAAGAAATTTGTGAAGCGACTGGAAGATTTAAAAGGTAATAGCTATGAACATGAGGATGATTTGTTGGATGAACTGACAGAGGAAAATCCGGTGGCAGCGTCACAGGCAAGGATGCTTTGCCATATTGCGGAGGCACATTTGTTTACAAATACCAGACAGGAATACTTCCCTCTGGGAGAGGATATGTTTGGGAGGTTACTGACCGATTTGGAAACTGCTGAGAAGTTTATTTATATGGAATACTTCATTGTAGAAGAAGGTCTCTTCTGGGATTCCATATTAAATATTTTGAAAAAAAAGGCATCGGAAGGTGTGGAGGTAAAGGTTTTATATGATGATATTGGCTGTATGACCACACTTCCGGGTAATTACCATAAGATACTAAAGACTTATGGAATTGAAGCAACACCATTTTCACGTCTTAAGGGAAATGCGGACAGTGAATTTAACAACAGAAGTCACCGTAAGATTACGGTAATTGACGGAAAAATTGGCTATACAGGCGGCGTAAATATTGCAGATGAGTATATCAACGAAGTGGAAAAGTTTGGACATTGGAAGGATACGGCAATTCGTCTTGAAGGAGAAGCGGTATGGGAATTAACCAAGCTGTTCCTTGTTGATTATGGTATAAATGTAAAGAAAATGCCAAAAATCAGACAAGATTTGTACCCGAAACAGCCGGAGTTTTGTGAACCGGGGTATTTGATACCGTTTGGTGATGGGCCATATCCGATCTGTGAGCATAGAGTAGGAAAATGTGTGATTCAGAATTTGCTTGCAGGAGCTACAAAATATGCATGGATAACATCGCCCTATTTAATTCTAGATAATGATTTATGTACGGATTTTGAAAATGCTGCACTCAGAGGTGTGGATGTAAGGATTATCGTTCCACATATTCCGGATAAGAAAATAGTTTTTGCCATGACAAGGAGCTTTTATCATCGGTTAATGAAAGCCGGTGTAAAAATATATGAGTATGAGCCGGGATTTATTCACGCAAAAAGTTATTTGGTGGATGATGAATATGCGATGATAGGAACAATCAATCTTGATTATAGAAGTCTGGTACATCATTTTGAAAATGGTGTATGGATGTATCAATGTGAAGCGATTCGTGATTTAAAGGCTGACATAGTGGATACGCTTGATAAGTCCATAGAAGTCACATCGGATATGTTAAAGACGAATCTGCTTCAGCACATGATTTATTCTGTGGTTCGAATTTTTGCACCTATGATGTAGAGGAAAGGATAGTAAGATTATGAATGCGATTGAAATTAAAGATTTATCAAAGAGCTTTCGTGGAATGTATGCAGTAGACCATTTGAATATGACTGTTCCACAGGGAGCTATTTATGGTTTTGTTGGCGAAAACGGTTCCGGTAAATCCACTACAATGAAATTAATCTGCGGACATCTTGTGGCAGATAGCGGTGAGATTAAGTTATTTGGAAGGGATTATACGGATGCGGGAGTGAGGGTAAGAGTTGGTGCATTGATTGAAAATGCAGGCTGTTTTCCAGGTTCTAGCGTATATCAGAATTTGATGATGCAGGCGATTAACTTGAATCTTAAGAATCCTGATGAAGAAATAAAAAGAGTGCTTGAGATTGTAAGGATGGAGGATTCCGCAAACATCAAATTTAAAAGTTGTTCTCTTGGTATGAAGCAAAGAATTGGTATTGCAATGGCACTCCTTGGAGAACCGGCACTTCTTATTCTGGATGAGCCAATTAACGGTCTTGATACTGACGGAATGCGTATCATGAGAGAGATTCTTGCGGATATTACAAAAAACTACGGATGTACGGTTTTGATTTCTTCTCATCTGTTGGGCGAACTTGAAAAAATAGCTACCCATTACGGAATTATCAGACAGGGTAGGATGATAATGGAAATGTCTGCGGAAGAAATGGATAGCAGAGCACAGGTTTTTGTATCGCTTAAGACAAAGGATATGAAGGGTGCAAAAGCGGTGCTTAGAACAAAGTTTACGGATGTTCGTGAGGAAGAAGAATATATTCGTGTTTATGATGTTGATGATGCAGAAAGTATTGTAGAGCATTTATTAAAAAATGGTCATGTGGTAAGCGAAATTAAGAAGAATAAGATAGGTTTAGAAGAATACTACATTGAGCTGATGAGTGCAAATGACAAGGAGGCAGTGTAATGGCAAAAGAACTTCATTTTGAATCTCCAAGTTTTGGAGAAAGAATAAAAGGTATGCTTGGTGTGGATTTTTACCGACTGTTTCATACACCGTTGTTTTATATTTTCCTTGCGATTGCTGCGGTTATTCCGGCAATGATTCTTGGTACTTCCGGCATGGAAAATCCACAGACAGGAGAAGTAGCTGAAAAACTTTATACAAATGTATGGCATATTATTGCAGCAGAAAAACCTCTTTATATAGTAAGCAGTATTGCTGAGTATGCCAATATGAATATGGTATTTATTTTTGGGGGTATCATGGTTTCAATCTTTATCGGGCATGATTATAAAAGCGGATATGTAAAACAGCTTTTTACCACACACGCAAAAAAACAGGATTATATGATTTCTAAATCATTGACCTGTGCGTTTGCAATGGCGTGTATGTGTATTGCATATCTTTTAGGTTCTGTTGCGGCAGGATTGCTTACAGGACTTTCTATGGAAGTGAATGCAGGCTCGTTGATAATTGCAATTTTGAGCAAGACGATAATGAGTCTTGGATGGGCAAGTCTTTATACATTCCTCAATATCATCTTTAGAAGATATTTTGGTATTTCCATTGTATCCAGCTTTTTCTTTGGAACAGGGATTCTGATTATTGGTGTTGCTGCAATTTTGGGAAATTCATCATTGCTGAATGTATTTTTATATGGTTCATCGGTATATGCCTGTTTGTCTGCAAATGTTGTAACTTTGATAGTATGTATCATTTGTTCCGTAGCGTGGGCAGTTATTTACAATGTAGCTGGAACACATATTTTGAATAAGAGCGATGTGTATTAGGAGGTAACCGGATGAATGCAATTGAGATAAAAGGATTAACAAAGAATTTTGGACAGAAGCAGGCGTTAAAAGGGCTTGATATGACAGTTCCGGTAGGTGCTATTTATGGATTTATCGGTGAAAATGGTTCCGGTAAATCAACAACAGAAAAAATCATTTGCGGACTGCTTCATCAGACGGATGGCTCGGTGAAGATATTTGGCAGAGAGCAAAACGATGCGGATGTTAGAGCGAAGATGGGTGTGCTTATTGAAGCACCGGGATGTTTTCCTAATTACAGTGTGTGGAATAACATGATGCTGCAGGCGGCAAATCTTGGTATAACGAATGCAGAGCAGGAAGTGGTAAAAGTGCTTAAGATGGTGCGTATGGAGGGTGCGGCATCCAACAAGTACAAGAATTGTTCTCTGGGTATGAAACAGAGAATTGGTATTGCAATGGCACTTCTTGGCAATCCTCGTTTACTGGTGCTTGATGAGCCTATCAATGGACTGGATGCAGACGGAATGCGTATTATGCGAGAAGTATTGTGTGACCTTGCAGAGAATTATGGTGTAACAATTATTATTTCTTCTCATATTCTTGGCGAACTTGAAAAAATTGCAACCCATTATGGAATTGTACGAGGAGGTAAGATGATGGCTGAGATGACAGCTCATGAGCTGGAGGATAGCTGCCGTACCTATATTGCACTACAAACGAAGGATATGAATCGTGCAAAAATGCTACTCGGTTGTAAATATTCTCGTGTGGAAGAGGATGAAGCCAGATATATTCGTGTATATGATGAGGCGGCACCAGAGGAGATTGTAAGTTATCTGTACAAAGAAGGTATTGTGGTAAGTGAGCTTTCAACTGATAAGATTGGATTGGAAGAGTATTATATAGATTTGATGAAGGAGGGCAGACAGTAATGGAAAATATGAAGTTTGATAAAAATACATTTGGAAAAAGACTTCGCACTATGTTGTCGGTGGATTTTCGCAGAATGTTTACAATGCCTTTTTTGTATATTATGGTTGGAATATGTCTTGTAATGCCGATTTTGATTTTGGTAATGACAACGATGATGGATGGTTCTGTTTCCGTAAATCCACAAACTGGAGCAGAAACTGTAATCGAAGGCTTTGATAATGTCTGGCAGATAATCGGTACGGTAAGCAATGATAGTACTGCAAGTACAGAGGCTGTGGCAATGGACATGAGCATTACAGCAATGTGTAATATCAATATGCTCTACTTTATCATTGCGGTGTTGGTATGTGTATTTGTTTCCGCTGATTTTAGAAGCGGATATGCAAAAAATCTGTTTACGGTTCGTGCAAAGAAATCAGATTATATCATTTCCAAGACACTTGTTTGTTTCGTAGGCGGAACAATGATGATTCTGGCATTTCTTATCGGAGCAATGCTTGGCGGAGCGATTTCAGGACTACCTTTTGAAATGATAGGATTTGGCACAGGAGAGCTGGTTATGTGCATCTTGTCTAAGGTGGTTTTGGTTTCTGTATTTGTACCGATTTATCTTTTGATGAGTGTAATTGCAAAGCAAAAATCATGGATGTCGATTTTGTTATCCATGATGGTGGGAATGTTTTTATTTATGATGATTCAAATGCTTACCCCATTGAACGCAACCATTATGAATGTTGTGTTGTGTTTGCTTGGAGGAGTTCTGTTAAGTGTAGGAATGGGAGCGATTAGTCAGTTGACATTAAAGAAAAAGGATATATTATAAGGTGGTTTTTATACGGAGCGTGTCAGTTTGGCAGCTCCGTTTTTTTAGAAAATTGTAAAAAAGTAAAAACAGAAACAAAACAGAAACATTTCTATGATAAAATAAAAACGAATATGGTAATTGGAGGTAGTGCAATGTTTAAGATATTGGTAGTAGAAGATGACAAGGATTTGAATAAAACAGTTTGCTCTTTTTTGAATCATAGTGGATATGAGGCGATTGGCTGCTTAAATGCTAATGATGCATATGATGCATTAACTGATAATATCATTGACCTGATTGTATCAGATATTATGATGCCTGGGATTGATGGATTTGAATTTGCGGCAAATGTCCGTGAATTAAACGAGGATATACCAATTCTTTTTATGACAGCAAAGGATGATATTGCTTCTAAGCAGAGAGGCTTCCGTATCGGTGTAGACGATTATATGGTAAAACCTATTGACTTTGATGAGCTGTTTTTGCGTATCGGGGCACTGCTTCGCAGAGCAAAGATAGCAGCGAACAGAAAATTAGAAATTGGAAGTTTTGTTATGGATGCGGATGAGCACACGGCATATCTGAATGAAGAGGAAATTTCACTGACAAATAGAGAGTTCAGTATTTTGTATAAATTATTGTCCTATCCGAAGAAAACATTTACCAGAACACAGCTTATGGATGAATTTTGGGATGCGGACACGGATACGGCCCCAAGAGCAGTTGATGTGTATATGACGAAGCTTCGTACAAAGCTTGCGGATTGCAAGGATTTTGAAATCGTGACAGTTCATGGGCTGGGTTATAAGGTGGTGCTAAAATGAAAAAGGAAGATTTAGGACACAAAATTTTTAGGGCGATATATCATTATGTATTGTTCTTTCTATTGGTGGCGTTTTTGGTTACCTGTTCTATGATGTTGTTTGTTAGTGTGCTGGCAGATACTTTACAACTTAATCTTACCAGCGAAAATGTCACGATTGCAGCAAAACTTACTCTTGGAAATGTTATTTTGCTGAGTGTACTTTTTACGGTAATTGATGCGATTAGAAGAAAACTGACTACGGAAAAAATTACAGAGTATATTGCAAATGCAGCGGATAAGATTGTGCAGGGGGATTTTAACGTAAGAATCAAACCAGTAAACAAAATGGGTGTTGATGAGAATTTTAATGAGATTATTCATTGTTTTAATATGATGGCAGAGGAGCTTTCGGGAGTGGAAACACTTCGTACCGACTTTATAGCAAATGTGTCTCATGAAATGAAAACGCCTCTTTCTGTTATGCAAAATTACGGAACCCTCTTGCAGATGCCAGAATTGGCGGAGGATAAGAGAATCGAATATGCCAAAGGCGTAGCGGAAGGATCACGCCGTCTGGCTGACATGATGACGAATATTTTGAAATTAAACAGGCTGGAGAAACAGCAGATTTTTCCTAAGACAGAAGAATATGATTTAGGGGAACAGCTTTGTGAATGTCTGCTTCAATTTGAAAATGTATGGGAAGAGAAAAATATTGAAATTGAGACAGAGCTTGCAGAGGATGTGAAGGTAAATACAGATGGAGAATTGTTGTCGCTTGTATGGAACAATCTGTTTTCCAATGCCTTTAAATTCACACCTGAAGGTGGCAAGGTAACACTTATTTTAGAAGCAACAGAGCATCATGCTATTGTCAAAGTAAAGGATACCGGCTGTGGTATGTCGCAAGAGGTAGGAGCCCATATCTTTGAGAAGTTTTATCAGGGTGACACTTCCCATGCAACGCAGGGAAATGGATTGGGACTCGCATTAGTAAAAAGGGTTGTAGATATTTTACAGGGAGAAATTTCTGTTGAAAGTGCAGTTGGAAAAGGGAGTACTTTTGTGGTGAAATTTCGGAGGATTTGATATGCAAGATTGGAAAGAATTTGGAAGAAAAATTTTGTTTCCACCAATTTGGTTGATAATGATATTAACTGCCATTTCTACGATAGCACTTGTGGCGATATTTGTAAATGGATGGGAAACATATCCGGTGGCGTGTATATGTTATGTCATAGCTTTTTACACGCTTACGGTTATTTGTATGTTATGTTGGAAGGTGCTTCCTGGATGTTATCAGACGGTCAAGTCTAAATTGCATAGCAATAAATATGCTGACAGATATTTAACGGATGTTGTGTATAAAACAGAAATAGGATTGTACCGTTCTCTTGCAATTAATTTGATTTATGTAGCAGTGAATGCTGTATCAGGAATTATTTATAAAACCTACTGGTTCGGGATATTCGCTGTTTATTACGGAATTATAGCAATCATGCGATTCTTGCTGGTGCGCTATGTTGGGAAGAACACGATAGGAAATAATTATTTAGGAGAACTGAAACGAGCCAGACTTTGTGCTGCGATTCTATTAACGGTAAATCTTGCTTTGTCTGGTGCTGTGTTGATGATGGTATATTTCGACGGGGGATTTCAGTATCAGGGATTTCTAATTTATGTGATTGCATTGTACACCTTTTATATAACTACTACTGCGATTATAGATATGGTCAAGTATCGTAAATATAAAAGTCCAATTATGTCAATAACCAAGGTAATCAAAATGGCTTCGGCATTATTTTCGATGTTATTTTTGGAAACTGCAATGTTTGCTCAGTTTGGGGCTGATACATCACCAGAGGCAAAGAGAATAATGATTATGGCTACGGGAGCAGGAATCAGCGTAGCGGTTGTTGTAATGGCAATCTATATGATTGTTCAGACATCAAAAGAAATCAAACTGAGTAAAAAGTAAGGAGTAGATTTAGTCATGGAGAATAAGAATACAGACACAAGCTTTAAATATACATATTCAGCGAAAGAACAGGATGAAATAAGAAGAATTAGAGAAAAGTATCAATCAAAGGAAGAAGATGGTATAAGTAAGCTTCGCAAAATGGATGCCAAGGTATCTCAAAAAGCTACGATAATATCATTGGTATTAGGAATTTTAGGCGCATTAGTTATGGGTATGGGAATGAGCCTTGTTATGACAGATTTGGGTGTAATATTAGGATTGACAGGTGTTGTCAGAATGCTTATTGGGATATTTATAGGATTGGTTGGAATTATCTTGGTAGCATTGGCATACCCAGTGTATAGCAAAGTGCTTAAAAGAGAGCGTGAAAAGATTGCTCCGGAGATTTTAAGACTGACGGAAGAATTGATGAAATAATGCATGGCTATGTTGGTTATCAGAGCGCTTGAAAATTTCAGCTTTACGCATACTATGTATTTAAAATAGCCTTGTCCTATGTGTATGGATAAGGCTATTCTTTTGGCAGGGGGACGATCATCTCGCCCCTTTATCTCTGCTTCGGTAAAGTTGGCTGGCGTTCTGTCTGTCAGCCATTTCTTGATACCGCTGTAACTTTTCGTGCATTGATTCGGCTTTTGGAGTGGCTTTCTCTCCGTAGGCTTCATCCCACTTGGCACATTCTTTCTGATATGTGTCTGTAGCACGCTGTGCGGTATAAAACGCTGTGTAGTAATCCTGCACCGTTGCAAAGCCATGTTGTCTGACGATACTGGATAATCCGGCTTTGAGGGTTCGGATTTCCTCGTTTTTGGTGGCAATCCTGCTTTCAAGCTCCTTTTTCTTGGTAAGCCTTGCAAGTCCCTTTAAATCGCTTAATTCAATCTCCAGTTTATTCCGTTCACGCTCTGCTTCAAAGATAAGATGATTTTGTTTATCAAGCGTAACCTTGATTTTTTGAAGTTTTGGAAAAGCAGTTGCTTCCGGTGGCATAACCGGTCTTGGAGGTATCTGTGGATTGGGCTGTTCTATAACCTCTGTTCCAAGTACAGTTTCGGCAATTGTGGCTACTGGTGGCTCATGCTCGGTTATTACTTCCTTAACCAGAGCAGAAACAACATCTGAGGTGTCATCTGCTTTTATAACAGCCTTACTTCCGTATTCTTTTTCAAGAGCTTCATAAAACAGTTTGTTTTTCAGTTCCCTTGCGGCGGTCAGTACATCGTGAATCAGAAGTGCCAGTCGGGTGGTTGCACCTCGTATGATATAGGCAAGCAGTTCGGGACAGTTGCCCCATGCTTTGATGGAGCTACGGATAGGGTCTGTGATAAATTCTTTCTTTATCTGCCGTATTTCAACCTCCGGTACTTGACTGACTAAGGCTCGGTCTACTTCGTGATTCCACAACATACGCACCTCGTTATCTGCCTTTATCTGTTCTTCTTTGGGATTATTCTTGCCGATTTTCTTGGTAGCAAGGTACAATCCGTTTTTGTCGAATACATGAAGCTTATCCTTATCGTCCTCTATCAGAAGATTGATAAGGTCGGTATAAAAGCGTTTTGCCTCGTCCAGATAATGCTCCTGTTTGAACAGCTTGTTCTTGGCGGTAAATAAGGTTCTCTCATAGACTTCGCCCTTTTTGATTATCTTACAGCCTTTACGGACATTCCCGCTATCATCCAGTATCTCTTTCTTGGTGCGTACATGCTTTTTCTGTTCGTTGTAGAACATATTGCGTGTGGCAATCTTTTCTATAGGTTCCGGTAACAGCTCCCTTTCGGAAAAGATGAGATGGATATGATAGTTGGTCTTGCGTTTGTTGTGGTGGAGGGCTGATACACACTCCACACCATATTTTTCCTTAAAACGGTTGGTAAACAGCTGTAACAGCCTGTCGGGGTCATAGAGGTCGGGGAAGGATTCCGGTAATGCTATAATCAGTTCCCTTGCCTCGATACATTTCCCTTCCGTACCGCTTTTTAGAAATTCCTGCTGATTAAATCTTGCAAGCTCCGTCCAGTAGTGGCGGTCTGTGGTTTCATAGACAGCATACAGATTTTCCTGCTTGGCG
>JAZNMO010000030.1:0-29585 GCA_045579665.1 Lachnospiraceae bacterium | reverse complement strand
TGAAAGGCAGATTAATTCAGTAATACTCGCATAATCCCTTATGTTTCCCTTTTTGTCAGAATTATTCTCACGCCATTGCTTTGCTGTCATTCCAAACAATGCCATATTTAACACATCTGCCTCAGATGCATATATAACGGATGTTTGCTGTGGCGTAAGTTCTATTGGGATTAGGTTTGTTTTTATAGCATCTGTATGTATACGGTAATTGATTTTTGCAAGTTCTCTTTTTGCACTCCATCCCAACAATGCCTGTTCTTCTTTTTTTAATCGTTCAAATTCCTTAATCAGATACAGTTTAAATTGTGGAGACACCCAGCTTGCAAATTCAAATGCGATATCCTTATAAGCATATGTTCCCCCATATCTGCCGGCCTTAGCCACAATACCTTTAGAGTTGGTTCTTGTTACCCACTGTTTTACAGACATAATAAAACGATTAAGTCCGGCCTCCTGCATTATTTCATCATATGCATTAGTATCAAAATCCTCGTTATACATTTCTTCCCAAATACCAAGAAATTCAATTGTATTTTTATTTCGAAGCCATTTTTCAATCAACGCTGGTCCATTATCAATTTGTCGGACCATATCAGTTAAAGAAATGTAATCATCTTCTTCAATTTGTAATACCTGTATCTCTGTACCATCAACATTAAGCTTTCCCATAATTCACATCCTCTATCATGTATGTTTTCTTCTGAAACAATAGTAACCTCTATACCATGTGCCATACCAATTCTCCAATCATTAGTACTTAACTTGATATCAAAATTTTCGACATCAAATATATACATCTACTCCAACTCCTCCAATTCTTCTATCTGCTTAAGAGCTTCCATATATTTCAATAATCTCTTCCTTTGTGCCTCTTTCAAACTATGATAATCTTCTAATATCTGAATATCTGAACTTGTTATCGAAAATTTCGCTTTTACTTTCTCAATCTTACTCTCTTCATAATCCTCATCAATGCCTTTGCCTGTGAGCAACTGTTCAGGTGTAACCTCCAACACCTCACATATTGACATAATCTTTTCAGCTGTAGGATTTGTCTTTTTTGTCTTCCAGTCACTAATCGTACTCGCCGACAATCCTACCTTCTTCGCAAATGTACTTTGTGACATATGCTTGTCTTCTAATATCTTAAAAATTCTCTCGCTAATAATCATATTTTCCTCCGCCAATAGTACGTTTATGCGTATGCTACATTCGTACCAACCGCTTTTACGTACACATTAGCATTGCCAGTACGCAAAGTCAATCTACTTAATAGAGTTTCATATATGACACATATTTTTTAGTTGCATTCATTATGAATAATAGATATACTTTAAAGGTTGAGAGTTATTACTAGATTAGGAGGCATAATATGTTATCTCATTTATCAAACTATTCATTTCCAATCATCACTGCTATTTGTGTATTTCCGACTACCGTTTGTCTCATGACAGTTCCTTTTCTTGTATGGAATTATCGAAAATATAATGGTTTATCCATTATGAGGGCAACTGTTATTTTTTCATTCGTTTTTTACATGATGTGCGCATTTTTCTTAACGTTACTTCCCCTACCAACTATTGATGAAGTATTGACCAGAAAACCGGCACAGTTTAATCATCATTTGTTTAATAACATTCAATCTGCAATGCGCAATGCGGGATTTGTTGCTTCAGATACAAGTACCTGGTTTCTTGCTGCCCATTGGAAAAAGCTATTGACATCTTCCATGCTGTTTCAGATTATCGCGAACATCATTATGCAGGTTCCACTTGGATTTTATCTTAAATATTATTTCAGAGTTTCTTGGAAAAAAGCATTAGGAATTGGCTTTTTAGTAAGTATGTTCTTTGAAATGACACAGCTTTCAGGTGTATGGGGAATTTATCCTTATGCCTTCCGTTGTCCGGATATTGATGATTTGATGAACAATACCTTAGGGTGCATGATTGGGTTCTGGTGTGCACCAATCCTTATGCGTTTCTTACCGTCAGTTGAGGAAATGGATGAAATTGCAGCTAAGAGAGGTCAAAAGCTAGAAATCATACGAGCATTTTCTGCATTCTCCGTTGATTGGATTGTATGTAATTTGATTAATCTCGGTGTGAACTATGTGGCAGCAAATTATTTTACAAAATTTATTTACTCGGATTTATTACAGGTAGAATTATTAAAATGGCTGCTTTTCGCACTTTATTTCGTCGTACTTCCAAAGCATTGGAAAAAGCAGACTATTGGGAATGCACTTGTAAAAGTTAGAATTGTTAATGATAAGGATTGTCAGGAAAAGGTGACTACCAAGAGCCTAATCTATCGCAATATTATTTTGTACTTAGCAGAGCCTATGATGGTATTTATTTCGATTGTTTTAATTGCAAGCACTTCTAATGCCTACATCACAGCCAGTGCTACTAACTTTGACCGAACCGTGTTGACTTTGGCTTGTATCATTTATTTCCCAATTGTGTTTATCATTTTGATGAACAGTATTGTGCGAAAAGGTGGTTTACCACACAACACTTGGACAAAAACTCATCTGGAATTGGAATAATAGAATTGATTGTTACATAATAAAAGTAAACCTCGGTAAGATTTTCATCTCTACCGAGGTTTACTTAATTGCTCCAATTTATCACTTTCTTATTCAAATCAAAAGAAATTTTATAACACTCCTTGTTTCCAATGCATACCTTGCTTATCCAATATTCTTCAACAACTGCTCCATTGACTTTTTACTACACTCATATTCCTCTATTATTTCGGTCTTATATCGGGAATATTCTACATATGACATGTCCCCTAGCTTATGTCTATTATTTATAATATGCGTAGTGATTGCAAAAGCAATGGCAATTACTAAGGTAAACATAATTACAAAAAAATAAATAAACATCATAATAGTTATACCTCCTGCCGTTGTCTTACATAGCTTCGAACCTTAGCCGAACGTGTAAATAATAATCGCTTCTTAATCTCTTTTAAATTTTCACGCCCTATACTAAATATCCACATGGCCACTATCAATATTGCCGCTGAAAACACAACTAACTCAACAATATGCATATCCCCTCGACTATATTGATTACTTAATCCCCAAGTAAACAACAATGCCAATGGTAACATCATAAAAATATACTTAAGAAACAAAGAACACGCTTTTGACTTTTCAATCGGTAAATTGCCTGTTACTACTCCCGTTTGTCCATTTACTAATATTGTGTATGGACGTCCCTCATACCGACAAGTCATAAACCAAACCGGCAGTAACGTGTAACTAACCCCCAAAGCTGTTACCGATGGAGACTTATATATCGTACTTACTTCTTTATAATCTTTATTATACAAATCGCCTACCATTTTCCAGTCAAATACAAACTGTGCTTGCTGTGCTGCCGGTAAAGCAGCCTGTTCAAAATCAATATTATATCTGTCTGCATAAAATCCTGACATATATCCCGCTTCAAAAGGAACCATCTCCCGAAAATCAAACTTTCCAAGAGCCTGCATCTCATCCTCACTTAACGACCTTGATGCATTGTATGGTAAATTCTTAAATAATGTTCTTACTTCTCTAAAGTAGCCTATCTTTTTATAGGTTGCTCCTCGAAGTATATCTTTTCCTACATAATAGTACTGCGTATCATAATAATCATAGTCATAAAGCCAATACGGTATATAAATCCCCCTCAAGGTATCCACCTTAAAATCCTTAAATTCCTTTGGCACAATGGTATTCTTCTTAATCCTCTGCCTTATATTATACTCTGCCTGCTTCTTCGTCACCTTAAAAGGCACGATATAATCCGGCTTCAGCTCCGAAGAAACCCTATCAAATACAATAACAGGCTGACCGCAATACACACAATAAGTCGCTGTTTCCGTAGGAGTAACCATAATCTCTGCACCACAAGCGGTACAGGAATAAATATGGAAATCCATTCGCATCTTAGGGTACTTCCCCTCATCAAGCTCCTCCGGCTGAAATCTGCTGTCACAGCTACGACATACAAGACAATTCTCTTCCGGTTCATAATATAGTGCATCTGCACAGTTCGGACATTTGTAAATCATTTTGCTCTCCCACTGATGTCTTCTCTTTTGTTGTCTAATTAGCGAATCTATCCATAAATACAGCCGCAATCCGCAACTTCTTCCTCACGATATGCAATGGTTTTCTTCTTCTCAAGATAGCTCACACACTCACAATGCACACTATGCGCAAACTGGTCCACCGGGCGTACCTTTTTCAGCTCATAGTCATGCTCGCAGAGATATTTCAAGTCTCTGGCCAATGTGGCACTGTCACAGCTCACATAAACAATGCGCTTTGGTGCCATCTTCACCATCGTATCGAGACATGCCTCATCACAGCCCTTACGAGGTGGGTCTACGCAGATAACGTCAGGATGAAGCATTGCATGGTCACTTTCTCCTGCTGCCATGGTCTTCTCGTAGAACTCAGGCAATACCTCCTCAGCCTTGCCTACAAAGAACTCAGCATTTGTGATACCATTTCGCTTCGCATTCTCTCTTGCATCCAAAATCGCCTGCTCAACAATCTCCACACCATATACCTTTTTCGCTCTCTGCGCCATGAAAAGGCTAATGGTTCCAATACCACAATATAAATCCCACACTGTTTCCTTACCTGTAAGCTGTGCATACTCTAAAGCAAGGCTATATAACTTCTCGGTCTGCACGGGATTCACCTGATAGAAGGACAATGGTGAAATAGCAAAGGTAATACCCTCTCTGTCCTTATCAATGGCATCCTTTCCGCTATTAATCTCCTCTAAGGTTCTTGGATGAATCACATCACGAATCGTGCTCTCTCCCCAGAGAAGTCTGCCTTCTCTTCCCATAATAACATTCGTATTCTGCGTATTAAAGTTCAAGGAAATGCTCTTCATTCCCTTAATTTTAGAAAGTGCCTCTACCAAGGCTTCCTCATTGTTAAGGCGCTTACCGTTGATAATCACGCATACCATAATCTCGCCGGAGGTAAAGCCTTTACGAATGAGAATATGACGCACCAAACCCTTGCCGCTTGTTTCATCATATGCCGACACATTATTCTGCTTCATATATTCGAGAATCACTTCCAATATCTGCTGATTCTCCTTCACACCAAGAGCACAATCCGTATTCGCAATAATAGAATGGGTTCTTCCTGCATAAAAGCCTGTAATCAAATTCCCTTCCCTGTCCATACCAACCGGAAATTGTGCCTTATTACGATAATTCCATGGATTCTCCATACCCACAATCGGCTCCATAAGACCATCAATAAACTCTTCTGCAAAGCCTCCGATGCGAACCAGATGATTCTTTACCTTATTCTGCTTAAAGGCAAGCTGTGCCTCATAGGACATCGCCTGTATCTGACAGCCTCCGCATTGTCTGTGGTAAACACAAAGAGGCTCTACTCTCTTCTCTGAGGGCTGTAATATCTTCTCCAATCTGGCATAGGCATAATTCTTCTTCGCCTTCATAATCTTCGCTTCTACCACATCGCCAATCATGGCATCCTTAATAAAAAGCGTATAACCGTCAATCTTACCGATACCTTCGCCATCCGTACCCACATCTTCAATTGTCACCGTCACAACCGCATTCTTGGTATATTCCATGAAATCCTCCAACATTAAAAAATGTTTTAATCCAAACTTGTTCTTCTTAAATTTGATTCAAATAATCTGTTAAAGCCAAGCCAGCCCTTCTCCTCAGTAGCATCAAGAAGCTCTGTAAAGGTCTGCATCTTTGCATCTGTATCATCTGCATAGTTCAAAGCAACTGCTTCCACAATGGCAGGCTTCTTTGGTGAGCCAAACTCCAGCTCTCCATGATGTGCAAGGATACAATGCTTTAACTCCATCAAAAGCATCTTAGGGAATCCCTCAATCTCTCTTGCTCTGTCTCCAACCATCTCAGCACCCATTACAATATGTCCAAGGAACTGACCATCATCTGTGTAATCATTCTCCGGGAACGGGCTTAACTCATACACCTTACCAATATCATGGCAAATAGCCGCTGTCAGCAGTAAATCTCTCTTCAAAATCGGATAAGTAGAGCAATAATAATCACACAGCTTTGTTACGCTAAGAGTATGCTCTAACAATCCACCAATAAATCCATGATGTACACTCTTTGCCGCAGAAGACTTCTTAAATGCCTTTGCAAAAGTCTCATCCTTTACAAACATATTCGTGAGAAGCTGCTTCAAATATGTATTCTCTAAGCTGTTGATAATTCCTACAAGCTGTGAGAACATCTCATCAATATTCTTCTTACTGATTGGTAAATACTCTGCCTGGTCATACTCTCCCTCCTGACAGAGACGCACACGCTTCACATTTACCTGTAATGCTCCGTTAAAACTGGTAACCTCACCATATACCTCGATATAGTCCATCGCATCAAACTCAGCGATTCCTGCATTATTCGGGTCCCATATCTTGGCATCTATCGTACCTGTCTTATCCTGCAAAATCACATTGTCGTAAGCCTTACCATTCTTTGTCACCGCTGAACTCTTATGCTTGCAAAAATAAATATCAAATACCCTGTCTCCGTCTCTGTAATCCTTAATATACTTCATCTAAAAAACCTTGCCTTTCTAATTTCTGCTTTCTATCTCAATTTCAAATGTCATCTGCTCATATTCATCCTGGCTGGCACGCATAACAACAATCTTTACCTCATCACCTGCGCCAAAACTTCTCAATGCATTCATATAGCCTGCTGCACTTCGAATCTCATGTTCTCCAACCATTGTAATAATATCACCCTTCTGAATACCCTTCACCATAGCAGGAGAGTCCAAATCAATATCATAAATATATGCGCCTATCGGAACCCCCATCTCTAATCTCGCCTTCGTGCTGACATCCTGTGCGTAAATTCCAAGATACGGTACATCATAACCGTTAGACAGCTTTTCAATCATACCTTTAAGCTCTGTAATACCCACTGCTGATAACAGATTCTTCGTATCCGAATGATTATAGGAATTTGTAATAATTCCAACCACCTGTCCCTTGAAATTCACAAGAATTCCGCTCGGATTCTGGCTTCCGTAAATATCAGTAGTCAAAAGCTTATACTGGTTATCCGCCAATGTAATGATATTCCCCACCGAAGTAATAATACCGTAACCAACCGAATCATTATAACCATAAATGTTACCAATCGCAATCACCGGCGTTGTAATCTGTGTAATGATGCTTGAGCTTCCAAGGTTTGCCACCTGCACTCTGTCCATCGTACTCTTAGATATCTCCTTAAGCTCTACTGCCACCACCGCAAGATTGGTATTCACATCATATTTCTTAATGCTTCCCTGCAGGCTCTCCCCATTACAGAAAGTGACCATAATCGTCTCTGCATCCTTCATATTCGTTCTTCTTGCAAGAATTAAAAGCTCACGATTATTATTCGCAATAATGACGCCTGCCTCTGTATCCTCCTGCTGATAGGTATTATTGAACCAATTCACATCCGACTTTACAGCCGTAATCGTAACCATGCTATCAGAAACATCCTTATAAATCGCATACATCTCCTCATATAGGGTCTGATAATTTTCCGTCAGCGAATCCTCTTCCTTCTTTACCTGCTCCCCCTGAACTGCTTCCTGCTCCATATTCACATAGTCAGGACTTCCCTCCTGCGCAGGCTGTTCATTCTCATATCTGTTATCCTGTACCCTACCCGGTGACTGCTGTGCTCCCGGCAAAGGCTGTGTTACCACATCATCCTCTGTCAGCATATCCTCCGGAAGCATCTCATTCTCTTCCTGCGGAAAAGTCACAATCTCAGCCTCTTCCTCCGGATAAATCCAGTTATTCAGCACAGGCTCCAAAAACAAAAAGGTAATACATGCAACCAATCCAAAAAGAAGAGCCAATGAAGCCGTAATTACCGTTCTCTGCAACAGCTTTTTCTTATTAATCGGTCGTTCCTTTATCTTTTCCTGTAAAAAGTCAAACTCTTGTGTCTGACCAACGTCTCTCTCATCCTGATTCTCTAACATACAATCCCTCCGTTTACTACTTTTTCTAGTATATCCGATAGGAATTTTAAAGTAAAGGAAGTTATAGTGTTTTCTTATTCGTTATGCTATACTGGAATGGTGTATTGCAACTATTTAAGAGAGGTATCCTATGAACGAGAAAGCATTACGAATACTGGAATTTCATAAAATAATAGATATGCTGACAGAGAAGGCAAGCTCTGCTCCGGGAAAGGAGCTTTGTAAGAAACTAACGCCTTACTCTGATTTAGAGACCATAGAAAACGCACAGCTACAGACTGCTGATGCATTTACACGCCTGATAAAGGGCGGACGTATCCATTTTAGCGGTAACAAAGACATTAGCTTTAGTATCAAATCCTTAGAAATCGGTAGCACTTTGTCCGTTTCTGAGTTGTTAAAAATTGCAGCTTCACTCTCATGTGCCGGACAGGCAAAGGCATTTGCCCGTAAGGAGAACGACGATGAAATCGTAGATAGTCTTCAGCCTCTTTTTGAAGTACTTGCACCTCTTACACCTCTTCAGAATGAGATTACAAGATGTATCATTTCGGAAGAAGAGATTGCAGATGATGCAAGCCCTACATTAAAGCATATCCGCAGAAGTATGCAAATTACAAATGACAAGATACATTCCCAGCTGACCAGCATGGTAAACAGCTATCGTAGCTATTTACAGGATGCTGTCATCACCATGAGAAATAATCGTTACTGTATTCCTGTTAAGGCAGAGCACAAGTCCAATGTACCCGGTATGATTCATGACCAGTCCTCTACAGGCTCTACTCTTTTTATCGAGCCTGCGGCAATTGTGAATCTCAATAACCAGCTCAAGGAATTATCCTTACAGGAGCAGGAAGAAATAGAAGTAATCATGGCAACCTTGAGTGCTCAGGCAGCGGAGCACACAGAGGAGCTTATGACCAACTATAAGACTTTGACAGAGCTTGACTTTATCTTTGCCAAGGCAGGACTTGCCATTGATATGAATGCATCCAGACCACTCTTTAATAATGAGCATGTCATTCATATACGCAAAGGACGCCATCCTCTGTTAGATAAGAAAAAGGTCGTTCCGATTGATATTACCCTTGGTCGCGATTTTGATTTATTAATTGTGACCGGTCCAAATACAGGTGGTAAGACTGTTTCTTTAAAGACTGTCGGACTTTTTACACTGATGGGTCAGGCAGGTCTTCACATTCCTGCGCTTGACCGCTCCGAGCTTTCCCTCTTTACTGAGGTATATGCGGATATTGGTGACGAGCAGAGTATTGAGCAAAGTCTCTCTACCTTCTCTTCTCATATGACAAATATTGTATCCATCCTTGCTCATGCAGACGAGAATTCTCTTTGTCTCTTTGATGAGCTTGGCGCAGGTACTGACCCGACAGAGGGGGCTGCTTTGGCTATCGCCATCCTAAAGCATCTGCATGACAGAGGCATCCGTACCATGGCAACCACGCATTACAGCGAGCTTAAGGTCTTTGCCCTTACTACCTCATATGTAGAGAATGCCTGCTGTGAATTTGACGTAGAGACTCTTCGCCCAACCTATCGCCTTTTGATTGGTATTCCCGGTAAGAGCAATGCCTTTGCTATTTCATCCAAACTTGGTCTTTCTGATGAGATTATCGAATCGGCTAAGGAACATTTGACAGAAGAAGACGAAAGCTTTGAGGATTTGCTTGCCGACTTGGAAGCAAACCGTCGCACAATTGAGGCTGAGCGTGCAGAGATTGCAAGCTATAAAGCTGAAATTGCAGCCTTAAAGGATAAGCTGGCTCAAAAGCAGGAACGTCTGGATTCCCAGAAGGACAGAATCCTTCGAGATGCCAATGAAGAAGCAAGAAAGATTTTACAGGATGCCAAGGATGTTGCCGATGAAACCATCCGTAACTTCCAGAAGGTAAGTTCCGGAAGTTCTATTAAAGATATGGAGAAGGCAAGAACTAAAGTCAGAGATAAAATCAATGAGAAGAACAGTAAGCTCGCTTCAACAGAAGCAAAGCCGACACATAAGATATTAAAGCCAACACAGATTAAACCGGGAGATATGGTAAAGGTTGTTTCTATGGGCTTAAAGGGAACTGTTTCCTCCAAACCTGATGCCAAGGGCGATTTATTCGTTCAGTGCGGTATCATTCGTTCCAAGGTAAATATCAAGGATTTGGTACTGGTAAACGAGGATGCTATGCCTGCTGCCACCGGATTTAAGAAACAGTCAAGCCACAGCTCACGCATCGGTATGTCGAAGACAGCCAGCATTTCCACAGAGATTAATCTCTTAGGAAAGACAGTGGATGAAGCTTTGTCTATGTTAGACAAATACCTTGACGATGCTTACCTGTCCCATATTCCAAGTGTACGCATCGTACATGGAAAGGGAACAGGTGCTCTAAGAAGTGCAGTACAACGACATCTTAAGCAGGTATCCTATGTCAAATCCTTCCACCTTGGAGAGTTTGGCGAAGGAGATGCCGGCGTAACCATAGCAGAATTTAAATAAGGAGGCTCACTTAGATGGTTAACAAACAGAAAATACTCATTGTTGATGATGACGAAAATATTGCAGAGCTTATTTCCCTGTATCTTACCAAGGAATGCTTTGAAACTAAAATTGTATATGATGGTGAGTCAGCATTACAGGCTGTTGATGCCTTTATGCCGGATTTGATTTTATTAGACCTGATGCTGCCGGGCATTGATGGCTATCAAGTATGCCGAGAGGTACGCCAGAAGTCTCAGACTCCCGTTATCATTCTGTCTGCAAAGGGCGAGGTATTCGATAAGGTTCTTGGTCTCGAGCTTGGTGCCGATGATTATATCGAAAAGCCGTTTGACACTAAGGAGTTAGTCGCAAGAGTAAAAGCAGTTTTACGTCGCTATAAAGTAGCTGCACCTGCCACACAGGCACCGGCTGCCAAGCAGGTAAGCTATCCTAACCTGACGATTAACTTAACAAACTACTCTGTTTTATATAATGGCAAGAATGTCGATATGCCGCCAAAGGAGCTGGAGCTTTTATATTTCCTAGCATCCTCTCCAAATCATGTTTTCACAAGAGAGCAGCTTCTTGACCAGCTATGGGGCTACGAATATATCGGCGATACCAGAACAGTTGACGTGCATATTAAGAGATTACGTGAAAAGATAAAAGACCATGACACTTGGAGAATTGCAACCATTTGGGGTATCGGTTACAAGTTCGAGGTGAAAGCGTAGAAAGGACACAGATGCGATGAAACGTACACTATATTTAAAGTTTGTACTTGCCTATATCATTTTCGGATTATTCGGCTTTATCGTGGTAGCATCCTTTACTTCCAGCATGACCTTAGAGCATCTTAAGCGTGAGCGTGCAAATGCCCTCTATAAAGAGGCTGTCTTAATCTCCAACACCTACGCTGCGGACCTTTATAACAGTGAGGTTACCTTGGAATCTGTATGGCGTCAGGTAGAGGCGATTGATACCTTCCTAAATGCTCCTGTATGGATTGTAAATCCTTCCGGACTCGTGGTTGTTGATTCCCGTTCGCCATTAGATATCGAGAACCCTACTACCATACCGAACTTTACGCCTACCATTACAGGCAGCTCCTACTATACCGTAGGTGATTTCTTTGGACTGTTTGAGGAGGATACCATATCTGCTTTTGCACCGATTACATCACAGTACAAGGTACAGGGCTATGTGATTATCCATGGTTCCATGACAGATTTGCAGAAGTCATGTGATTCATTACTCAATATTTCCTATTTAACGTTAGTGATTTTATTTCTACTGTCACTGATTATTTTGTTATTCTTTACAAGCATAGTGTATATTCCGCTTCGTAAGATTACACATGCAACCGAACAGTATGCCGTAGGTAATTTTCACTATGAATTTCAGGTAGACAGCGAAGATGAGATAGGATATCTTGCTGCCTCACTTGCATACATGGCAAGCGAGGTTGCTAAAAGTGAAGACAATCAGAAACGTCTGGTTGCTAATATTTCTCATGATTTCCGTTCTCCTCTTACCTCCATGCGAGGCTATTTAGAGGCTATGCTGGACGGAACGATTCCGCCGGAGCTTCACGAGAAATATATGGGTGTTGTCTTAAATGAAACAGACCGTCTGACAAAGCTTACCAATTCTCTTCTGACCCTTAATAATCTGAATACCAAAGGTATGATACTGGATAAAACCGTATTTGATATTAATCAGGTCATCAAGAATACTGCCGCTTCCTTCGAGGGTACATGCCGTAATAAAATGATTACCATTGAATTGGTATTGACCGGGGAATTTATGAACGTAAATGCTGATATGATTAAGATTCAACAGGTTCTTTATAACCTTGTTGACAATGCGATTAAGTTCAGCCACAAGAATTCCTCTATTAAGATAGAAACCATTGAGCGTTCCAATAAGCTCTTAGTCTCTGTAAAAGACCACGGAATTGGTATTCCAAAGGATAGTCTTAAGCTTATTTGGAACAGATTTTATAAGACCGATTTATCCAGAGGAAAGGATAAGAAAGGAACTGGCCTTGGACTTTCCATTGCCAAAGAAATTATTCACTCCCATAATGAGAACATCGATGTTGTCAGCACGGAAGGTGAAGGAACTGAATTTATCTTTACATTAGAAAAAGCGCCATAAGCGCTTTTTCTATTTGGAAATACTCTTCATCAATGCCGGTAATTCCGCAAATTCTTCTATTGTATAATCAGGTGCAACTGCCTCACCAAATCCATATGCTGCAAAAACGAAAGGAATCTCCGCAACCCTTGCAGACTCTTCATCCCCTGCCGTATCACCCACATAGACAGCATTCGTCACACCATTCCTCTGCATGATGAATTTATTATTCTCACCCTTAGGCACCATATTGTCACCCCAGCACTGGGTATCATCAAAAAATGCCTCAAGCTTGTGAGCCTTAATAAATGCCTCAATATAGCCACTTTGACAATTACTTACCACAAACAGCTTATAATCCTTCTTAAGCTCTGCCAGAGTTTCTTCCAGCTTAGGAAACAGGATACCGCCATGCTCGCTCAAATAGTTATTCTCTAATTCGCAACATTCTTCCATTAACTGCTGCTGCTCCTTGGATGTACTATTCACAAACATTCTTCTGGCAATCTCTGTCATCGGCAATCCAAAGTAACTGCCTAGCTCTTCTGCCGTAAGTAAGCCTCTCTTACATTCAGGATGTTTCTCTATTACCATATTCCAAGTCTTTAATACACCGTCTGCTGAGTCCCACAAAGTTCCATCCAAATCAAATAAAATTGCTTCTATCTTTCCCATAGTTCCTCATTTCTGATGTGGCGTTAGCCAAACACCCTTGTAAACCACTGCTTCAACTCCTGCAATCTGGTAGGCTTGTCATGTCTTACCTTAATTGCAAGAGTCGACTCAAATCCATTTGTTTCATATAAATGAAGTGCTCTTTCATTCCATGCCGCAACATGCAATATAATTGGAGAAACCTTCTTCTCCTGCATCATGGCAAGTGCTGTATGAAGAAGCTTCTTCCCATAGCCCTGTCCCTGATACTTAGGATTCACGATTAAATCATCAATCTCCTTATCACACAGAACAAAAGAACCAATGATTTCATCATCCTGAATATACAGATAAATATAATCCTTTCTCTCTGCAAGCTGTTCTTCACTCTGATAATAATGATACGGCTTTACCTCCAATGCTCTACGCATTTCAAAAAAGCATTCATTATATATCTGCATATATTCTCGAGCATACTGCTCATCAAAGGGAATCATCGTCAATTCCGATGGCGCTTCTCCCCCTGTATATTTCATTTCATAGGCTATGATATTCATATCTTCCGATACCTCTACTCTACTGACTGACAGCTTCCACATCCGCCGTCAATACATAGAACATCTCTTGATTATATTCCACCATCGACCATCCGTTACTACCTACCGCAATCCGCTTCACCAATTCATCTTTGCGAAGCATGGCACTAGCCTCAACCTCATCACTTGCTGTAGGTTCTGTCTTCAAACCGGTATCCCGCTTTGCTACAACTATATCATCCATAGCTGCATAAGATACCGTACTCTTAGGTGCTTCCACTAACTCATATGGTTTCAAATCCTTAGGCTGTGCTATTGTATCCTTCGTAAAATACGCAATATTCAGGTCAACGCTTCGTGTAATTCCCGGAACAACTCCCTTGTATGTGAACTGCCAGCAGGCATATTCACCATTATAAGAAGTTCTTGGATTTTCCTGTAGGAGCGTGCCCGGATATTGAGACACCCATATGTCATACTGAGCATCTATCTTCTTCGTATTCCAGTAATTGCTACTCTGAAGTTCACTCTTAGACGCGTAAAACATTCCCTCATATCCTTGGGATTCCACTAGTTCTAAGAATGCTATCGCATTGGCTGACCGAACATCATTAGACAGTCCGTAATTACGGCTTCCTGCTGTTTTAAAGCCCTCGCAGTTATAAGCAACTGGATAAGTAATCTTATACTGTGCAATATAGGCGCAGGTCCACGCTGCCTCCTCTAAAGCCTCTTCCACATTAACAGCAGTAGAAAAGAAATACGCACCTACCTTAATCCCCTCTGCTTCTGCCTGCTGCAGATTGTACTTCGCATAAGGGTCCTCAAATATGATTCCCGTATTTGCCGCACGATATCCTACCCGGATGAACGCAAAGTCTACGCCTGCGTCTGCAACTGCCTGCCAATCAATCTCTCCCTGCCACTTCGACACATCGATTCCTATACTGACAGCTTCCTCTTCATACTCTTGCACGAAAGTCTTTACATCTGCAAAGTGATAGAAAAGACCTTCCGCAGAGGAATCACTACTCTGCATATCCTCCTGTAACGCACCATATTCCACTGCATTCGTATTCATTTGTCGTCCACAGCCTGTAGTCAGCATACTAAACACAAGTACTAAAATTGCGTATCTTGAAAGGTCTTTCCACCCTAGGTAATCTCTTACTCTTTGCATCGTTTATGTCCTAAATCATATTATTCTTAACAAATTTCAGCACCTGAAGGCATCTTCTTCTCAGGTGTCATCAATGCAAGGTTACCCTCAGCATCCTCAGCACAAAGAAGCATTCCCTCAGAAACAACTCCTGCAAGCTTAGCAGGTTTAAGGTTTACTAATACCATAACCTTCTTACCAACCATCTCTTCAGGTGTATAGTGTGCCTTAATACCGGACACAATCTGCTTTACCTGGCTTCCAATCTTAACCTGACTGCAAAGAAGCTTCTTAGACTTTGGAACTGCTTCGCAAGCAATAATCTCACCTACCTGGAACTGCATCTTAGCAAAGTCATCATATTCAATCTCTTCCTTGGCTTCGATATCAATCACTGCTTCCTCTTCCTTTACTTCCTCCGGCTCGCCATTAAGTCTTCTCTGCTCTGCCTCATACTCAGCCTTCTGAGCTGCCTGCAGTGCCTCGACCTTTGGCATAATCTCCTTTACATCAAGACGTGCAAATAAGATTTCAGGTGTCTCTGTTACCTTATTGCCACTCTCATATAAGCCAAACTTATCTAAGTCATCAAAGTCACGAAGCGAAGTATTTAACTGCTTTACGATTCTTTCAGCCGTCTCCAGTAAAAAGCTGTGAAGAAGACTTGCACCGATAGAGATAGACTCTACTAGATTATAGAGAACCTCTGCCAATCTGTCCTGACTTGCCTCATCCTTTGCCAATACCCAAGGCATTGTCTCATCAATATATTTGTTGCAGCGTCTGAATAAATCAAATACTGCTGTGATTGCATCAGCTACACGAAGCTTAGCCATCTTCTCCTCAACCTTAGCTCTTGTTCCTGTAACAACAGCCTTCAAATCCTCGTCAAAGCTGTCTGTTACACCTGTACTCTTTACTACACCGCCAAAGTACTTGTTGCTCATAGAAACTGTTCTGTTTACAAGGTTTCCTAAGATATTAGCAAGGTCAGAGTTGAAACGCTCTACTACAAGCTCCCATGTAATCACACCATCATTTTCAAATGGCATTTCATGGAGAACGAAGTAACGAGTTGCATCTACACCAAATAAATCAGCCATATCATCTGCATAGATAACATTTCCCTTAGACTTACTCATCTTATCTCCACCCTGTAAGAGCCAAGGATGACCAAATACCTGCTTAGGCAACGGAAGGTCTAATGCCATTAAGAAAATAGGCCAGTAAATCGTATGGAAACGAACGATATCCTTACCGATTAAGTGTAAATCAGCAGGCCAATTCTTAGCAAACATCTCATTAGAACCATCCGGGTCATAACCAATCTTTGTAATATAGTTTGTTAATGCATCAAGCCATACATATACTACATGCTTAGGGTCAAAATCTACAGGAATACCCCATGTAAATGAAGTTCTTGATACACATAAATCCTGAAGTCCCGGTAAAAGGAAATTATTCATCATCTCATTCTTACGTGATACAGGCTGAATAAAATCCGGATGTGTATTAATATGCTCAATTAATTTGTCCGCATACTTGCTCATTTTAAAGAAGTATGCCTCTTCCTTTGCAGGCTTAACCTCACGTCCACAGTCAGGGCATTTGCCATCTACCAGCTGTGACTCTGTCCAGAAGGACTCACAAGGTGTACAATATAAGCCCTCATATGAGCTCTTGTAAATATCTCCCTTATCATATAACTTCTTGAAAATCTTCTTTACACACTGCTCATGGTCTTCATCCGTTGTACGAACGAAATTATCATAAGAGGTATTCATCAAATCCCAAATTCTCTTAACCTCTCCCGCTACAGAATCTACATACTCCTTAGGAGTGATACCTGCTGCCTCTGCCTTCTCCTGAATCTTCTGACCATGTTCGTCACTTCCTGTCTGGAAATAAACATCGTAACCCTCTGCCTTCTTATACCTTGCAATCGCATCTGCAAGAATAATCTCGTAGGTATTACCAATGTGCGGCTTGCCTGATGTATAGGCAATCGCTGTTGTCATGTAAAATTTACCTTTGTTCTGCATAATATGTCTCCTCAACCTTTCTATTAGTGATTACCCGATAGAAATTATTCTATTCGGACTTTTTATTTTGTAAAGAATCCTTTTAACAGCAATCCTTCAATTCCTTAATGTTATATTTCTTGATAAAGCCTTCACAAAATGACAGTCTGCATACCTTATGTACGCTATCATCGCTACTCATACCACTGTTAGAACGAGGTGTCATCTGATATCCTGCATCTGCAAGATACCTTGCAAAGACCTTAATATCTTCTGTTTGCGGCTCTGCCTGTGTTCCGTCAGGGTTATACAGCTGTAACGTCATCCCATCATCCTTCATAATCGGCCCTACGAGAATCTTCTTCGTAATCAGTCCCACACTCTGGCTGCACATGACGCGGGCTTCCCTTGTACCAAATGCATAATGGTACTTATTACAATCATAAATCAGATATTCATTTTCGAGATATTCATACTTTTGTAATTCTAATCCCATTGAAAGCCCTCCTTCTTCTATAATCAATGCAATAAAAAATCCCGTCCCTATATAAATATATAAGGACGAGATGAAATCCCGTGTTACCACCTTAATTCGTCTTGCTCTCACGAACAAAACCTCCGCAGGTACGCATGATACCCTGTCGCTATAACGGGCGAACCCTGTCGCAGCCTTATCTCAAATGACTCGGTGCGCTGCTCAGAAGCCATGTTCAGCATACTCTCTTCTCATCCCTCGCAGCCCTGACATATGCCAGTAGGATGTTCTCTGTAGGAATACCATATACTTACTCTCTTCATCATCGCTTTTCAAATATTGATATAGTAATACTTTAGCACTAATCAAAGGTTTTGTAAATATGGAATAGAAAAATGGTTATATTTACACTGTTACTCTTTACCTGCTACATATAAACATTCCTGCATCCTTTTGGATATAAATGCTACCCTCTTTTTCGATGCGTTCCTCTAACAGCTTCTTAAATTCCTCTCCACGCTGTTGTAAAATATAAGGAGAATTTCCGGGATAAGAATAGACATAATCATAAATCGCATCCACTTCATCTACTATGAGAGCATTATTCTGTCTGTCACATCTTATATTTTTAAAGAATTTGTTCAACTGTTCTTCACCATTTTCCAAACGAAAGCTAATCGCTATCTCCATATTTGGCATTTCAATTCTGTCATCAAATTCAGCTACCAGCTCGTGCAATTCTCCCATATGCTTATTTCCATTAGTAGCGCAACAGAAGATTCCTGTAGGCTTCAATGCCTTAGCAACTGCCGCCAGACATCCTTCCTTATTCTTCACATGATACAACATATGATTCGCAATAATACAGTCATAGGTTTCCTCTGACAACTCCAGCTCATCTGCATCCATTAGCACATAATCAATTTGAATATTTCGTTCCTTCAAATCAGCAGCATAGCCAGACATTCTTTCTTTTGCCTGATTTAACATACCGCACGAGCGGTCTGATAAGGTCAGATGCAATCCCTCCGGCAAATTATGTATATTTGCACACCACAACTGTCCATTTCCACAGCCAATTTCCAACACTCTCTGTTCTGACTGCAGATTTAATCTTTCATAAACCCAATCCGTCCACTCTTCTTCGGCTGTACTATACCCTTTATGTAAGCGAATTCTCTTTTCCAGATTGTCAGAAGTAACATACTGCTCTCTAATCTTCTCTTCTTCTGTCAACAGATTCATGAGTCGTATCAGATATCCCCAGCTATCCTCTGCATTACTGTTCTCCATAAATTCAATCGTAGTAATCATTTCATCCAGCTGCTTTCTACGCTGACTCAATAGCTCCTTCTGTTGTATGAGCTGTGTCTTTGCATCCGTGTCATCCTGCAACATCTCTTCAATCTTCTGCAAGGAAAAGCCTAAGTACTTTAGCATCAGAATACGCTGCAATCTACTCACTGAATCTTGATTATAATAACGATACCCTGACTCCGAATAACTTACCGGCTTCATCAAGCCCTTCACATCATAAAAACGTATTGTGCGCAAAGACACACCTGCTAATTTTGCCAGTTCTCCTGCTGTATATAATTTTTGTTCCATGATACCTTTATCCCTCTCTTAATAAATAATATCTCGGCGCCTTATCATTATCATACAGGGTTACGTTAGGTAATGGTCAAGCGTTTTTAAGGAAGATTTAGCACTTGGCTCATTATAATAACGAATACTCCATCATCTCATACAAAAGCTTACTGCCCTCTACAATCTCTGCCGGTAGTAAGGCTCTTGCAACACACTTTAACTCTAATTCAGGTTCATCGTCCTTCTGTAAGTAGGCGTAGTCTCCATCGAGACGTGCTACTGTGTAATTTATTTTATCGAATAACATTGTAATCTCCTTCATGTAACAAAAGGTAATTCCTGTTACAGAATTACCTTTCTTAATCTTATTCTAAGATTTCTTACGCTAAAATTTCCTTAACAACTGCTGCAATCTTGTCGCACTTACAATCTGCAAAGAAATACTCCTGGAATTTCTCACCGCTTAATGCGCCCTTGCAAAGCTCTCTGTCAAGCTCAGGAAGAATATCGCAAAGGTCACGGTGTGTTACCTTCTTCACTTCATCTAAAATCTTCTTATTTCTCTGCTCAGGTACTACTCTCTCCTTTGGATATCCGCCGCCACCCGGTGTACAGAATAACTTCTCGAAGATATACTCAAGATTTAACTCTCCGCCCCATCCGAAATTCTCAGCGAATGGAAGTGCGATACAGTTACCATCATTTACCTGTGAGAAAAGATATGCATCCAATGGAGACTCAACATGTCCGCAAAGTACTGCCGGGAATGAGTTACAAGCAAGCATAGCGCCCTCACCTGTACCACAACCTGTAATTACGAAATCAGCAGCTCCTGAATTTAATAATACTGCTGTTAAGATACCAATCTGAACATATGTGAGCTGGTTAGCATCCTCTGCAGAATACATACCATAGTTCACTACCTCATGTCCCATTGGCTCTACAACCTTCTTCAAGGTCTCACAAATCAAGGCATTCTTTGCTGCCTGACTGTTCTCATTAATTAACGCGATTTTCATTTCTCATACCATCCTTTTTTTAATTAGATAGTTTGATTGTAACATATCTGTATGGTTAATCAAAGTCTATTTATGTTAATCCTGACATTTTCTCGCTTTTTTTAACAATATCCTATGGAAAAATTTTGTATTCTTTGTGACTTTACACATTTTTGATTGATTCTATTGTATAATTAAATTATAGTAAATGTAATACTAGATAGGAGGTTTTGGCATTGTCAGAGGAACTTAAGACATCGAAAATCCCACGTGAAGACTATGAACAGCTCATAGACCCATATAAAGAAGCCATGACGCGCTTAGAGGTGCGTATCAATGGATTAAATGAAGACTATCGTAAGAAATACCGCGATTATCCCATACATAATGTGCAGGCAAGAATCAAAAGCAAGAAGAGTATTGAGCATAAACTCATAAGACGTGAACTGGAGGTTTCTGCCTATTCAGCCAAGGATAACCTGACCGATATTGCAGGTATCCGCGTCATTTGCTATTTTATTGAAGATATCTACACGATTTTATCCTTAATCAAGGAACAAACCGATTTACTCGTCCTCAAAGAAAGCGACTATATCAATTACCCAAAGCCAAGCGGCTATAAAAGCTATCATATGGTCATGGGTGTACCTGTTTATCGCGTGGATGGAATGCAGTATTACCCGGTAGAGATTCAGTTTAGAACGCTTTCCATGGACTTGTGGGCAAGTATGGAGCACCGCATCTGTTACAAGGACGAGACATCTGAGGAAACACTATATGCCTTTCGTCACTATGCAAGTGAACTTTCTGAAATGGAGCGTCGTATGAAACAGCTTCTAACTGAAACCCGTAGGGAGAACCCCAAGGAACCTATGGTATAAAATATTATCTCAACTTAGAAAATCCACCCTCATTTCGAGAGTGGATTTTCTATATTTTAAAATACTAATTCAAAATTTGTAACAAAATAATAATAATAAAATAAACAAATCAACGTTACTGTAATTATAATAAATCCTATATTAATTTTCTTTTTATCTTTTGATGAAAATAGTTTATATAGCAAATAAATATATAAAGAAACAGCTGTTCCTATAGTTGCAATTAATAGTCCTCCATAAAATGAAAATTCCATTTTATACGCGGTTGAATAATAATCATGGATTTCCAGGTACACTTCATTTAAATCCGGCCCACCCTTATCTTCATAGTTCGAAAACTCTTTATTAATACATTTTTGATGTTCCTTTGTTAAAGAGGTCCATTCAAAGGAAAAACCTATAACAAAAAATGCAATAAAAATCAAAAAGATAACTAAAATTCTTGAAAGAATTCTTTTGATCTGCATTATTAATACAATCCCTTCTTTTATCTACAAGTACCACCTACAATCTACAGCTATCAAAGATAAACAAATCAAATTGATTCTTTGCTTTCTCGTAATCCTCCTTGCTCTTAATCGTCCATGCTACCGATAATCCTCCTAGCAACCGACACAGCTTCCTTGACAAATTGCCGGCATCACTATGTTTAAAAGCAATAAAATCCGGTCTTGCAAGAAAGTTAGTTAACATAAGTCCTAATAGCCAGAAACCCGGTTTCTTCTTATATACCTCATCCCTCCAATAATCCATACAAAGCTGACCTCTCACAATATCAGGACGCTTAAAGCGATACCAACGCACCGCAAAGGGATGAAAAGACTCCATACAATACACACCTTGATAATCCTTTAATAATTGATTTCCCAACTCACATACCTTCACATCAGGCCTGTCCATCTTATACTCAATAATCAGCGGTACTCTACCATCAATCACTTCCAATGCCTGCGCTAAAGTAGGTATCGTCTCCTGTGAATTAGCCAGTTTCATACTCTGAAGCTCTGCCAAGGTATAATCCCACACATTTCCCTCTACGCCACACATTCTTTTCAATGTAGCATCATGAAAAATGACAGGAATGTCATCTTTACTCAATTGCACATCAAACTCAATTCCATAGCCTGCTTCAACCGCTTTCGCAAACGCTGACAGGGAATTCTCAGGGCTCTCAGATGTATTATCAAAGAGACCTCTGTGTGCATAGTGTCGTCCCTTTAGGGGACTTCTATCTGCCTTCTTAAATATTCTTGGACATATCATAAAGATATATATTACCAATAAAACCACTATAATCTTGACCGCAGTCATGATACTCCTCACCTTCTGTTTATTTACACATCAGTGTATGTAAAGCTTTAATCTTCCACATCAAAATTCTCAATAATACGCTTCTTCTGCTCCGGCTTAGAGTCGCCATGCTTTACCATGGAAAATGTCACAAACGCCAGCACACAGAACACTACCGAATAAGGGAACAACGTCCTATAAGATACATACTCTAACAAAAAGCCCGACATAATCGGTGTTAACACCTGTGCAGACATAGAAAATGTATAATAATATCCGGTATACTTACCAACATTTCCTGCCGAACAAATCTCAACTACCATTGGCAAAGAATTTACATTAATAGCAGCCCACGCAAAACCAATCATTGCAAAGAAAATATTCATACTGAAATGATAATCTGTATAGAAACCGGCAATCAGAAAACAACTTCCTAACAATATAACACCCATCTGAATCGTTTTCTTACGTCCAATACGATTAGAAATTGCTCCAATCGGCAGATAACTGATAACCGCTGCCACAGTTGCCACCATCAGACAATCCGCATAGCCGCCACCCTGTACATTCCAAACAGTGGTTGCATAACGCGAAAATGCTGTTGTTACCGCATTATAAGCCATAAACCAGAAGGATACCGATAGCAAAATCAGAATTAAACTCTTCTTCATATCTGCTGGAAGCTTCTGAGCCTTTTCTTCCTTTTCTTCTTCTACTTGCTTCTCTACTCCAAGCTCTATTCTAAGCTTCTTTTCCTTTATCGTAATAAAGAGAACTACCACGCTTACTACCATAAGCAAACCTACTGCCATAAACAAAGGCTGATAGTCAGGTGTGTCACCCTTTCCTACCAATACCTTAATCATAACAAGGGAATACACCGCACCTAATGTACCAAGCAGATTAATAATCGCATTTGCAGTACTACGAAGAGGCTTCGGTGTCAAGTCAGGCATCAGAGCAATTGCCGGCGAACGATAAAGTCCCATAGATACCAATAAAAAGAATAATCCCACTACAAAAAGTGTAAGATTACGGGTATTGTCCGCATAGGGCAATATCATCAAAAAGCAAAGTGCCAATGCAGTACCACCCAAAATAAACGGCATTCTCTTACCTATAGGTGTATCCACTTTATCAGATAACATACCAAATATCGGTAATAAAAATAATGCAAGCACATTATCCGCTGCCATAATCACACCTGTAATGGTCTCTCCCAATCCAAAGCTATTCTTTAAAATCAGCGGTATTACATTGTCATACATCTGCCAAAATGAGCTGATAGACAGGAATGCAAGTCCAATTAATATCGTTCTCTTGTAATTCAATTTCATGTAGTATTCCTCCAAAATCACGCAGTATGGGGTCATTTTATCACACTTTACTTATTCAATTCAATATACCAACTATAACCATTAAAGATTAAAGTATGTCTCTCTTCCACCCAAATATCCTGTAATGTCTCCTCAAACCACCTTTTCACTTTCTCAACACTCTTTTGTCCTGCATCTATCTGTGCATTCACATTGGACTGAATCATCATAAATCGGATGAAAGAATCCTTATCAAACTCATGCGTCAGCTGATACTGTACCTGCTGTACTATCCCAAATCCTTCTATCAGATTATCATTTGTCCATGTATACTCCTTGCGAGGCGGCTTCGGAAATGTTTGTAAATAATCTTCCTGATACCACTTGGTATAAGCCTCGTTATTCTCCATGCGGTCAGATATCCCAAAATCATAGATACACAGTAAGCCTTTATCACACATTATTCGTCTAAGATTATGTAGAAACTTATCTTCATCTACCCAGTTAATGACACCTGCTGCTGTAACGATATCAAAGGTATTCTCCTCAGCTATGGCAGCTTCTGCAGGGCTCTGCGTAAATGTATACTCCGACTCAGGATAAAGTACCTTACATACCTTTATCATTTCCTCTGAAATATCTGTTCCTGTAACCTTATCACATATCAGCATTAATGCCTTTGTAGAAAGCCCCGCACCACAGCCTACATCTAATCCATTATGAAAGTTATCTTCTATCTGTAAATCCTTTCTTAATCTCTCAATCACCTGTGGATGAAGCCAAGGCCTATCCTTTGCATAGCCCAAAGCGATACGCTCAAAGTCAAATGATTTGTTGTTCATAGTTCTCTCCTATTTCATAGCAATTGGCAAGCCTTTCCAAGACTTGCCAATCCACTCTGATACGCTATTGATTTGTCTCACTGTTCATATATAACGGACAGCCTGTGGTCTGTCCCATAGCTGTTACTGTAGTTCCCACACAGCCCTTATTATCAAGCCACGATACGCCTACTACGCCGTAGTAGGTATCGTATCCGTCTACTACTAACTTAATATAATTATCACCATACATCATCCATGTACCTGTCGCACTGCCACTGATGGTTCCATCTGTATTGAGGTTAACATAAATTGCCTCTGTTGTTACATACGGGTCACCTGCAAGTACCAACTGGAACTCATTATCCTTGGCAAATGACAGAAATTCTTCCTGTGTCACAGGTCTGTCAACCTCACCTGCGTAACGGTTTGCATTGATTACAATATCACCAACTGAGTTCATATAATACTGATGTGCCTGCTGCATAAACTTTGTGCTGGACGCTGCCAATGGATGTCCATTGTCGCAAGCTGCTGTTTTATCTGCCTGATATGCAAGAGTTCTTACCATAAGCTGTGCAATATTGACACCATCACTTGTGGTATATAAATCACCATGTCCCGGTGCATGAATATCAAAGTCATAGTCAGCCCACTTGAAGGAGGACATTGCTATATACTCTGTACTTCCCTCAATACGCTCTGCTGTCGTGATATATCCCTCTCTATCCAAATCACTTCTATATCCTGACAAAGGCGGGAATAAGCCGGTTACAAGCTCCTTGCCAATCCAGCCTGATGCCATAGGGTCTCCGCTCAGGTTACTAAATGAAGTTATATCATCGCTCTTTGCAGTGAACAAGACATAGTTTCTTGATAAAACCCCAAGGCAGGTCATCAGATAGTAATAATCATCCTTAACCTCTGTTACTGTTCCATCCTCTGCTACCATCGGAACATCATACTGATGTGTAATTAAGCTTCCTTCTGCACAATATGTCATATGTCTTCCATAGTAAGAATGCACATCCCCTATCTGTGTTGCTCTAGCCTCTTCCATATAGGTATTAATCGTGTCCTCTGTGAGCCACTCGTTGATGCCATCCTTACGAAGTCCCGTCTCAGGGTCAAGCTCTATCATATAGGTACCTGCACCAAAGGAGCCATAAGTTAAATACATATTACCATCTGCATCATAAACTACCTGTGGGTCAAGTGCTACCACATTATAATATAATGCATCCTGCGCATAATCACTGATAGACTGTAAGATACATCCAACATACCGGAAGGAACCGGCTTCCAAGGTTGGAGACCATGCAAGTACTGTACACACTCTGTCATGCTTCTCAGCGTCGCCAACGGAATTTACAATACAGGTATATAGCCAGTATCCGCCATAAGAAGCAGGTACTAAATCAGCTGCCCAATACTGACACTTTGATGCATCCTTTAACATCCAGTCATCAACTGCTGTCCAGCCATACTCTTCCATCTTATCTGCGGATGGTGTTGTATATCCAAGATGTTCCCAATGGAACAGGTCTGTTGAACGACGAATCTGATTACCGCCTTCCCAGCCTGTCTGTACCATATAGTAGTAACGCTGTCCGTCAATCTCTGCTTCTGTTAATGCAGGGTCATGAACATTACAGTTGCCGTCATATTCATTCCAAAGGAACTCGTACTCTCCATTGTCCATAGTCTCTTTATCAATATCATAATCAGGGTCCGAAGGATATGCGGCTGCCACATTGACTGCTACTGTATATACCACATCATTCCCTTTCTTCAAATCAAGGAATACCTTACCGTTCTTTGCCGCACTCTGATTTGCTGTTAAAGTATTACTCTCTGCATCCCATGCAGCCAACTCCTCAACTGCAACCGTTCCGTAATTCTCATCAATCGCAGATACCTCTACACTGTCTACTGCTCCTTCAACAAGTTCAAGAGTATAGGTCTTTGCATCCTCTGTCAGATATCCCAGAGAAAGATTGTCATAGCAAATCGTTGGTGTAATCTCACTTGCTACATACTTCTTACTGCCGTCATCATTACGATTCTCTGCCACCTTCACATCATAGTCCATCGGCACCAGATTAGATGCTGTCGGCGTAAATATGTAACCTGTCTCTTCTACAACCTGTGTTTCCTCTGTAACAACCGTCTCAGCAGATGTTGCTGCCTCCTCCTGTACAGAAGATTCAACTGTTGTGTCTGATGTTGTACTTGTATCCTGTGTGGTTGAGCCACCACATGCTGATAACTGCATGGTCATACAGCCTGCCAACACAAGACATAAAAATTTTTTCTTAAATTTTCTCATATGATACCTCCCATAATTATGTAACCCATCGAAGGTATTGTAGCACATTTTCTAATTTAGGGATAGATATATTCCATACAGCCAGCATAGATTCCTGCTAATTCAGCGATGACGCATCCATTTATCTCCACTATTTCATCATACAACTGTTCTAAAGTCTGCTTTGTATTATCCACTGATTCATTTCCTGACTGCAAGACCTTAAAATCTACTGAAATTCGAGGTTTATTGGGAACTATCTCCATCTCTTTGCTACTCTCTGATTAATTCGATACAATTTATTTCTCCTGCATCTCCTATCAATCTGATACACTTCACCAATGCCTCCATATCCATTTCCATGATGGATATCTCACTTCCTGTAGCCTCTGTTCCATAGAGCAATACATCCAGATATTCCGTTACTTTAGCTTTCATGCGCATATCATTAAACTTATCACGATAACAAAAAGTATCTTCCTTATAACCAATGTCAGTAGCCAATTTTTCCAACCACTCCTTATCTTTCCCATCCACCAGTACTAACAAACCATACTGTTCCCAATTTTTTAGACGCTGTACATAGATAGGACTATATATTTCGTACTCGACCACATAACTATTATTCATCTCCAACACGTCCACACACAAAATTTTCGCCATCGCCTTTTTATCTAATTTTTCTCTTTGCTCCTGTATATAATTCTGATATGCATTTCTCTCTACAACACCTAAGATAATAACTAATATTATACATATAATGATTATTAATTTATTATTTATCTGTTTAATCACTAATTACCTCTCGTTCTATTTCATAGATTTTTTCTTCTAATTTCTTAATCATTCTTTAATTATACTCTATCCGTTCTACCACTCGATACTTCATTCCTGTTTCTTCAGCTTTCTGTTTTGCATATTCTTCTGCATAGGAACCTTCTTCTACTACCAGTGTAATTTTATCCATGTTATTATAAGAAATATCTGTGCCATTTAAAGCACTAGTACAACCTATTCGTTCTACACTAGATGGAATATAAACTGTTATCTCTCCATGATTACCAAACATATTCTCCGGTATCACAGTCATAGCTCTCGGAATATAAATTTCCTTTAAATCAGTTTCAAAAAAGGCTCCTTGACGAATCCGCTCTACAGTACTCGGAATTGTTATCTTAGTAATGGAAGTTGATGAAAATGCAAATTCTCCTATATGTTCCAATCCTTCAAATAATGTGATATTTTCCAATTTATTGCATTTATCAAATACTTGATCCTGAATTTCTTTAATTCCTTCTCCACCCGTTACGATTGTCAAATTTGTACATGAATAAAAAGCAAAATCCTCTATCATCGTCACACTTTCAGGGATATCTACAGATACCATCTCCTCATTAGCTATAAAGCATCCCATTCCAAGTACCTTCACAGTCCTTCCTTCTATTTCTTCTGGAATTACTACATCTACATCATTTCCTCTGTATCCGGTTATCGTTATGGTGCCAGCTGTATTCACAGAATATGTAAATTCACTTCTTAACGCAAAGTTCAATCCCACAGTAACAAATATTATAACAATCAATGCCACTATGATCATTAGCCACTTTTTCTTCTTCATTCCACTTTACTCCTTATTCTTTACCACCTATTCACATTCCTAGCTGCCAGCTGTGCGGCAAGGGCAGCCTCCTGCTTTTTCTTGGCTTCTGCCGCCTTACGTGCTGCTTCGAATTGCTTACCGACATACTTTTTGTATTCAAGGTATCCCAACAAAGTGATACCTTGCTTTGACTTGGAATAATTTCCATCTGTTTCCTCCTACTCTGACGGATATTTTATTCGTTCTACCACTTGATACTTTAATCCGGTTTCTTCAGCTTTGCGTTCTTGTACCTACTCTCTTCCTACTGTTCCCTTGTTCGATATCCAAGGAAACTGCCATTTCAGTCAAATAACTTGTACTCAAACATAACGCATAACTAGAATCCTTTAACTACTCCAGTGCAACCCAGTCAAGTCCATTTTCTTCAGCATACTTATGACCTGTAGAGCCTTCTCGTGCAACTATTGTTATCATTTTGCTTTCGTCTGTATAACGTGCAATTGCATCTTCACCTAATATTATATTGTCATTTTTTAGCACAATTTTCTTAGCATATTGGCATGCACAGAATGTTTGATATCCCAACTCCGCAATACTTTCAGGAATAATAAATGTCTGTTCCATTTCCCTATAATGTTCTTTCTGATTTGCAGTATTATAGAACACTCCATATCCTGTATATGTTACCCCTTCTGGTATTTCTACTACTTCACTTGTACCATTATATTTTATCAAGACTCCATTCCCTTCTACTACAAATTCATCCGTCTGCGCATCATACCATGGTGTATCCTGAAATGCTAATCCTGAAATAATCGATACTGTATCAGGTATGATTACCTCCGTTAAGCTTGTACATCCATTAAATGCATAATCCCTTATCTCATGTACCGTACTTGGTATTTCTATGCTTTCCAGTGAATCACACCCAGTAAATGCACTCATATGAATAATCAGAAGAGTTTCTGGCAAGGATATGCTTTTCAACGCTTTACACCATCCAAAACTTTTCAATCGTATCTCTTCTATATTTTCAGACATACGCACTTCCTCCAGATTTTCACATCGGGAAAAAGCAAATCCTTCTACTACTTTTATCGTATTAGGCATAATAACTTTTTTTATCGTTTCATTCGACTCAAATACGCCCTTCTCATAGTCATACTGAAGCTTTGTCACTTCGCGAAACATGATTTTTTCCGGTATCTCCACGACCTCTTCTTTCCCTTTATATCGTACGATACCCACTTCGCTTCCATCAATTACAT
>JAZNMO010000029.1:0-13085 GCA_045579665.1 Lachnospiraceae bacterium | reverse complement strand
CGGCTGCGGTTGCGTGCGTTTTAGAATAATTAAATAAAAACATCTAGCACCACTTATGCTCGGAACTCCTACTTTTGAGACAAATAGAGTCTGTTTGTGTATCAGTCAGGCAAAGCGGGAACAGCTCGACAAACCCGAATTGAGCGAGCTTTTTGCAAGCGATGACAAACGGACGCAGTTCATTTTTATGTGAGGAGTTAGAATTAAAAATTAGATTTTTAAAATAAACAGCATATAACAGTTGACAACAGTTCTACACTGTTATATACTGTTTGTGTAAAGAGGTGATCACAAAATGAATATAATTATTAATAACAGTTCTATGCAACCTATATATGAGCAGATTGTGGAACAGATGAAGGCAGAGATATTGAAGGGGGATTTGGTGCCTGATACTATGCTTCCGTCAGTGCGGACTTTATCGAAGGATTTGAGAATTAGTGCACTTACCGTAAAGAAGGCATATGATGCTTTAGAGCAGGAAGGCTTTGTGGTAACGGTTCATGGTAAGGGAAGTTTTGTTTCGTCAGTGAATGCAAATCTTGCTATAGAACAGCAGCGGCGGGAAGTAGAGAAGGCGATGTTGGATTCTATTCGTATGGGAAGAAGCTGTGGTATGAAGAATGATGAGATGAAAGAGTTATTTGAACTTCTGATTGAAGAGTAAAGGAGGAGAGAGATGTTAACATTACAAAATGTAAAAAAGACATATGGAGATTTTGAACTTAATGTATCACTGCAGGTGCAGGAAGGACAGATTACCGGATTGATTGGAACCAATGGTGCCGGAAAGAGTTCTACTTTTAAGGCGATTCTTGGATTGATTAATACAGAAGGTACTATAACATATGATAATAGAGATATGAGGAAAATTAGTGCAAAGGAAAAGCAGGAGATAGGAGCACAATTATCAGAGGCAGGATTTAGCGGTTATTTTAGGATTAGAGATATTATTCCGGTTATGAATGCGATGTATGATAACTTTTTGCCAGAGCAATTTAAAGAAAAGTGTAAACAGTTTAAATTACCTTTGGATAAAGAAATTAAAGATTTTTCCACTGGTATGAAAGCAAAGCTTAAAGTACTGCTCGCACTTTCATATGATGCGAAGCTGCTTATACTAGATGAGCCTACGGCGGGATTGGATATTATTGCCAGAGAGGAAATATTGGATATGCTTCGTAGTTATGTAGAGGATGGAAGTCGTTCAGTTTTAATCAGTTCGCACATTTCTGCTGATTTAGAAGGTCTTTGTGATGATTTCTACTTTATTGATGATGGTAAGATTGTAATGCATGAAGAAACAGATGTTTTATTATCGAACTATGGTCTTATGAAAATGACAAAGGAGCAGTTTGAAACTGTAGATAAAGAATATATCTTACGTTTTCGTAAGGAGAGTTTTGGATATACTGCATTGACGGATCAAAAGGCTTTCTATGCAGAAAATTATCCGGAGATTGCAATAGAAAAAGGTAATATTGATGAATTTATTTTGATGATGGTAAAGGGGGAGAAGTAATGAGAGGACTTTTGATTAAAGATTTTCGATTGTTAACGAACCAAAAGAAATTCCTTTTGGTTGTACTAGGTTTTGGATTTTTCTTTTTGTTTTCTAATGATACACCGGAGGGAGCAATGGGATATATTACAATATTGTCGGCGATGCTTGTATTAACTACCATGAGTTATGATGAATTTGAAAGAGGTATGAGTTTTCTTATGACTTTACCGATTACGAAGGCAACTTATGTGTGGGAGAAGTATGTATTAGGAGTGTGCATTAGCGCTAGCATGTCACTAGTTTCTACACTTGTTTCGATGCTTGTATTTCAAGTACGCAAGATACCTTATCCTATGTTTTCATTCATTTATTCAGGTATTCTCTTTTTTGGACTTTCGCTTTTGTTTTTGGCGGTTATGATTCCTGTACAGATGAAGTTTGGCTCAGAAAAAGGAAAGTTTGTAAAGATGATTGCAATGATTATTGTAGTTTTATGTGGGTTCAGTATCGTAAAGCTGCTTGAATTAGTAGGAGTGGACGTAATTGAAATGCTGGCGAGTTTGATGAGTTCATCTGTTGTACTAGGATTTAGCATAATATGCTTGGTTTGCGTTGCGTTTTATATTTTGTCTGGTTTTGTCAGCCATAGAATACTGGAAAAGAAAGAGTTGTAAAGTGAATCAATAAGTGTGCATATTTTATGATGTAAGGTGTTGGGGAAGACCTTGGATGAAATATTTGGAGAGGAAGAAGAGACTTGCGAATAGCAGGTCTTTTTTTTGTGGCTTGGACATATATTGAGATAAGGCTGTGCGGGGGAATGGTAGAAAGTAGGAGAAAATGATGTTAGGTAGGAGGATGAGAACGTGATTGAGAAGATAGAAGAATTCTTTCCGGCGAGGTTGAGGGAACCGTGGAGGATGTGTTTGGTAAGCTTTGACAAACTAGAAGAGATTCGTATTCGAGTAATGCAACCGGTACTGATTAGATGGAATGGTTTGGAGTATGCAGTAACTATAGATGGAGAAATAGTGAGAATAGAGGAAATAAAAAATAAAACACCCGTTATATACTCGGATAAAGACATAGAGGACATCTTCCGCTACTTTTGTCATGACTCAGTATATGCCTATGAGGAGGAACGAAGAAAGGGTGTTATGATACTTGAAGGCGGTCATAGAGTGGGACTTGCAGGTGAGATGGTATACACAGAGGGACAAGGCTATATTTTAAAATATATCCGTTATATGAACATCCGTGTAGCACATGAAATAAAGGGGATTGCGGAGGAGCTGATTCCTTGGATAGCTTCTTCCAAAGGTGTGCATAATACCTTGATTGTTTCTCCGCCGGGAATTGGAAAAACGACACTTTTAAGAGATACCATACGCCTGTTATCTAATGGAGGAAATATTCAAACAGGATATACAGTAGGCGTAATTGATGAGCGTGGTGAGATAGCTGCTGCTTATAAAGGGGCTTCTTCTATGGATTGTGGCTGTCGTACGGATGTGATTACGGGAGGAACGAAGCAAGAAGGGGTAAGAAGATTGCTTAGAACCTTTGCACCTAGAGTAATTGCAATGGATGAAATCGGACTTGCTGAGGATGCAGATGCAATTCGGTATGCTGGTGTTAGCGGCTGTAATGTAATTGCGACTGTTCATGCAACATCATGGGAGGATTTGTTTTTCAAAAGGGAAGTGGAGCAATTGTTAAAAGAAAAGCTTTTTCGGAGAATTTTCGTGTTAACAAGAGACGAGAAAAGAGAGAGATATGTACAGGTTTTTGATGAAGGAGGACAAGAACTATGTGGTATCAGGCGATTGCAGGTGGTCTAGTGATGATAGGTGCCTATGGGTTTGGAATGGCTTTGTGTCAGGATATGAGATGTCTTTTATATCATTTTGAAGAACAAAAACGCATGTTATTGTATTTTGAAAGAGAGACAGACTTTTTACATAGACCGATTCAGGAAAGCTTTGAGGTGATTGCAGAGCGACTAGCAACACCATATAGGGAGCTTGCTACAGGAATTGCGGATGCCATGAGGGATTCGGGAGGCAGGAGCTTTCAAGATATTTGGAGAAGACAGACAGGAGAATTAGCCAAAGGAAATTCCTATCCACAGAAAGCAATGGCATATCTAAAACGTATTGGAGATGGAATAGGGAGTGAGGAGGATACACTTCAGGTACAGCTCTGTGCATTGCTAAGGAAAGAGCTGGAAGATGAAATAGATAAATTGAAGCAGGAGAAGGCACAGAAGAGTCGTGTTATCAATACTATGAGTTTAGTAAGTGGAATATTGTGCGTGGTGATGTTCCTGTAAATGGTGGGTGGTTAAGATGGAAGTAAATATCATTTTTAAAATAGCAGCGGTAGGAATTTTGATAACAATTTTAGGACAGGTGTTAAAGCATAGTGGAAGAGATGAACATGCATTTCTGATAAGCCTGGCAGGATTGATACTTGTTCTAAGCTGGATTGTACCGTACATATATGACCTGTTTGATATGATACAGGTGCTATTTCAATTGTAAATCATAGATATCAGACGGTAAGAAGGAGGACGGAGGATATGATACGGATTTGTGTGATGGTGGCGGCTGGCTTGTTTGCTGCAATTATATTAAAGAAGGACAGGCCGGAGTATTCGACGCTTGTAATCATATTGGTAAGCCTTATGATAGCCTTGCAGCTTTTGGACATTATGAAAGAATGTATAAGAGAGGTAAGCGCCTGGGGGATTTTATTACAGGAAAATGTGCAGTATATTAAGCTCTTTTTGAAAATAATTGGTATTACCTATTTATGCGATTTTACTTCAAATATGTGTAAGGATGCAGGGTACTCTTCCTTAAGCAATCATGTTGAGTTGATGGGAAAGGTAATGATTATGCTTGCAGGGATGCCAATTATCAAAACGATGCTTGGGATGATACAGGAGATTATCTAATGGAAATAGAATATGATATCGTACCTGATACAGGGGCAGTGGAAGAATATTTAGAGAATATTATACCGGATTTTGAAATGACATCGATGGATTTTTACGAAGATGTATTGAAGGGGAATTGGGTGTTAGAGCCTACATTGTTGTGGGAATATGTAAAAGAAAGTATATTTGGCGATTTAGGAGAATTGAAAATATTGCTAATTTCAATACTGGTGTTATTTATTTTATCTTCAGTGATGACGTCAGTTATGGAAGCATTTCGGTCGGGCGGTGCAGCCAGGATGGTTCGTTTTTTCTTTCTGTTAAGTCTAATGGGTGTACTACTGTCTGCATTTCAAAGGGTTATGACAATCTCTATAGATGCCATGTCAAATATGCTTGGATTTATGAAAGTAGCATTACCAGTATATATGATGACAGTTGCGACTGCGGGAGCAGGACTAACAGCGATGTTATTTTATAAAATGCTGTTGGGGGTATTGTGTCTGGTAGAAGGAGCTGTTGTATCTAATTTGGTGCCGATTATAGAAGCGTATATGATGCTGGGAATACTGGAAGCGATAGAAGGGGAGGATAGATTCCGGTCACTAAAACAGCTGATAAAAAAAGGAATACTAGGATTTATGAAATTAATGATTCTGGTAGTGAATGGGAGTGGATTGATTCAATTAATAGTAACGCCTGTTATAGATAAGGCGAATCTTAGCGTGGCTCAGAAAACAGCAGGTGCAATTCCGGGAATTGGAGATATTGCACAAGCAGCTTCGGGAATTGCGGTTACCTCAGCTGTTGTAATAAAGAATAGCTTAGGGGTATTTATCATGGTAATTATCGTTGTAATTTTGATAATACCTGTTCTTCAAATGTTTGCAATATTGGCAACCATGAAGGTGGGCTGCGCTTTAGGAGATATGTGTGGTGAGAAAAGACTGATTTCATGCACGGAATCAATTTCGGATGCAGGATTTATGCTGTTAAGGTTATTAATAACAGTGTCCGCTTTGTTTTTTATTACAATTGCGATGTTAACTCATATAGCAGGAGGAACGATGTAAATGGTTGATTTTATGAATGATGTTAGAGTGCTGGTGTATACGATTATTTGTCTGGAATGTCTTCTTCAGTTTGTATCAGGAAGCAGTTATCAGAAATACTTGAAGCTATTTACCGGATTACTGGTGGTGTGCCTTTGTTGCAGTGTTGTGTTTTCAACGATTTCTTCCATTCAAAATTATAAGGTAGAAATGAAATCCTTTGAGGAGCTTTGGGAGGAGCAGTGGGATGCAGAAATATATTGAGTTGATGAGGCAGTATTTGGAAGGTGTGAAACGGGGAGATAGAAGGATGTCTAAGAATGGTATGCTAATTCTGTTTCTGTGTGGAATTTTATTATACATTATTTGCCTTCCAGTCAAAGATAACAATGGTTATGAAAAAGATATCACAGAAAATACGGGGATAGTACAGGTTGTGTCATCACAGTCAGATGCAGTATCTTATCAGGATAAGCTGGAGGCTGAGTTAGAGGATTTTCTGGAGATGGTGGAGGGCGTTGGGGCGGTTGAGGTATTGATTTATCTGGATACATCGCAGGAGTATGTGGTTGAAAAAGATACACCTGTTATTGATTCTTTTGGAGAGGATAGCGGGGCTGATGGTACAAAGAGTATGCAGCAGGAAAGACAGATAGATGAGGAAACGGTTTATACGGTAAATTCTAACGGAGATGAGGTACCGTTTGTGACACAGACCAAGAATCCTAAGATAGCGGGAATTGTGATTGCGGCACAGGGAGCGGATAATGAGGCAGTTAAGCTTAGGATTATGAAGATGGCAATGGCACTATATGGAGTGGAGGCAAATAAAATTGATGTGTTATCCATGAAAAAATAATTCGTTTTTGGTGCTAAGCTGATTTTGTATGGAATATGATAGAGTAAAGAAATCTAGGATAGAGAGGAAAGCATTGATGAAAAAGATATTTAGAAAGAATCAGGTTATGATTAGTGTACTAGCGATTATGATTGCTGTTGCAGCATATCTGAACTTTGCAGGAACCAAGATTGGTGAACAGGATTTTCTTGCAATGAACGGAGGCGATGATGAATTGTCCTATGAGCTTACATATGAAACGACAGATATTTCTGCTGAGGATATGCTTGCCAGTAATTTCACTGATTTAGGTGAAGAGGAAAATGCAGAGGCAGCGGAAGTACTTGATACAATTGACTTAGAAGAGGATGAATTTGAGGTTCCGGGCGAAGCTGTATTTACCAGTGCCAATGTTTCGGCAAGTCTGGATGGTGCGAAGCTGTTAAAGGAGCAGACAAGGGCTAAGAATAAAGAGACATTATTAGAGATTATTAATAATGAAAATCTGACAGAAGCTGCAAAGCAGGAAGCAATTGATAGTATGGTAGCTTTGACTGAAGTTTCGCAAATGGAGACAGATGCAGAGGTATTGTTAGAAGCAAAGGGTTATCCGTCGGTAGTAGTCAGTATTAGTGATGAGACAGCAGATGTTATGGTAGAGGCGGCACAGCTGTCAGATAGTCAGACAGCTCAAATCATAGATATTGTACAGCGTAAGACAGAAGTAGCACCGGAGAATATCATCATTACTCTTTCGGGTGCAAAGTAAAATGTGTCAGCTATGAATTCAGAATAAATTCATTTTGTGTTTTTTGTAGTACTGTGATATACTAAGGTGTTGAATTGTGCGCGATTAGGTGACGACATTGAGCGTATCATGGAATGAAGTACGAATGAACAGTAACTTTTTGGTTCACACTAAGTGTAGTTTGAACCGGGAAAGGAGCACGGATGAAAAGAGTATTTTTAATTGTTTTAGACAGTTTTGGAATTGGTGAGATGGAAGATGCTGCAGAATATGGAGATAAAGGAACCAACACCATAGGCTCGGTATCCTCCAGCTCCTATTTCAAGGTCCCTAATTTAAAGAAACTGGGATTATTTAATATTGAAGGTGTAGAGTGTCAGAGGAAAGAACCTGTGGAGGCACCTTTAGCATGTGTAGCTAGGATGAGAGAGGCTTCTAAGGGAAAGGATACTACGATTGGTCATTGGGAGATTGCAGGTATGATTTCAACCAAACCGCTCCCTACTTATCCGAATGGGTTTCCTAAGGAGATTCTGGATGAGTTCTCCAGACTGACAGGACGAGGCGTTTTATGTAATAAGCCTTATTCCGGTACCGAGGTCATTAAGGACTATGGTGTAGAGCATATGCAGACTGGCGATTTGATTGTATATACATCAGCTGATAGTGTTTTCCAGATTGCAGCTCATGAGGATGTAGTGCCTTTGGAAAACTTGTATGAGTATTGTACCATAGCAAGAGAGCTTTTACAGGGGGAGCACGGTGTAGGACGTGTCATTGCGAGACCTTTTGTAGGTGAAGCAGGTAACTTTACAAGAACTCCTAACCGTCATGACTATTCATTAGTGCCGCCTAAGACGACTATGCTAGACCAGCTTTCTGATGCGGGTAAGGCAGTGATTGCTGTAGGAAAGATTAAGGATATTTTTGCTGGAAAGGGTATTACGGAGTTTACCTATACAAAAGGAAATGCTGAGGGAATTGAGAAGACCTTAGAGTATTTGGATAAGGACTTTGAAGGACTTTGCTTTGTAAATTTGGTAGATTACGATATGCTTTTCGGGCATAGAAATGATATAGATGGTTATGCAAAGGCAATGACCTATTTTGATGAGAAGCTTCCTGAGATTTTGGATAAGTTAAGAGAGGAAGATGTTCTGATTATTACAGCTGATCATGGCTGCGATCCGGGCTATACAGTATCAACGGATCATTCCAGAGAGCATACACCGATGCTTATGTATGGGAAGAATATAAAGCCTGTGAATCTTGGTACCAGAGATAGTTTTGCTGATATTGCAGCAACTGTACTTGCGTATCTGGGAGTAGAGCAGAAGGTAGAGGGCAAATCTATGCTGTAGATTTGACAAAGTAGTCATAAGATGCCGTAATCATGAAGGTTATGGTTTGATATGAGATAGATTGATTTAGAAAGATATACGGAGGAAACACAAGTGGGAAATTACGCAGAGGAAATAAATAAGAGAAGGACTTTCGCTATTATTTCGCATCCCGATGCAGGTAAGACAACATTAACAGAGAAGTTTTTGCTTTACGGAGGTGCCATCAATCTGGCAGGTAGTGTTAAGGGAAAGGCTACAGCAAGACATGCAGTTTCAGACTGGATGGAGATTGAGAAGGAGAGAGGTATTTCGGTTACTTCCTCAGTTCTTCAGTTTAATTACGATGGTTATTGTATCAATATCCTGGATACACCGGGACATCAGGACTTCTCAGAGGATACTTACAGAACACTGATGGCTGCTGACTCTGCAGTAATGGTTATTGATGCGTCTAAGGGTGTAGAGGCACAGACAAGAAAGCTTTTCAAGGTATGTGGAATGAGGGGAATTCCGATTTTCACATTTATTAATAAGATGGATAGAGACGCCAATGATACCTTTGAACTGTTAGATGAAATCGAGAAGGAGCTTGGTATTGCTACTTGTCCTGTGAACTGGCCGATTGGCTCAGGTAAAGCCTTTAAGGGTGTGTATGACAGACATAGTAATAGTGTTGTGACCTACTTTGATACCGAGAAAGGTACCAAAGAGGGAGAAACAAACGTGATTTCCATGGATGATGAAGCACAGCTTACAGAGGTAATCGGTGCAGAGGCTATGTCTACTTTACAGGATGAGATTGAGCTTTTGGATGGTGCCAGCGCTGAGTTTGATTTGGATGAGGTAAGAAGAGGAAAGCTTACACCTGTTTTCTTTGGTTCGGCTTTGACAAACTTTGGTGTAGAAATATTCCTTCAGAATTTCTTAAAGATGGCAACAACACCACTCCCAAGAGTTTCCAAGGGGGATGTATTAGACCCTGTAGAGAATGATTTTTCAGCATTCGTATTCAAGATTCAGGCGAATATGAATAAAGCGCATAGAGATAGAATTGCCTTCATGCGAATCTGCTCCGGTAAGTTTGATGCCAGCGCAGAGGTTAAGCATGTACAGGGCGGTAAGGTGATGCGTCTGTCACAGCCACAGCAGATTATGGCGGATGAGAGAAAGATTTTAAGTGAGGCGTATGCTGGAGATATTATCGGTGTGTTTGACCCGGGGATTTTCTCTATTGGTGATACAGTATGTATGCCTAAGGCAGATGTGTGCTATGAGGGTATTCCGACCTTCGCACCGGAGCATTTTGCAAGAGTGCGTCAGGTAGATACCATGAAGCGTAAGCAGTTTATCAAGGGTATTAACCAGATTGCGCAGGAAGGTGCGATTCAGATTTTCCAGGAGTTTAATACAGGTATGGAGGAAATTATTGTAGGTGTAGTTGGTGTGCTGCAGTTTGATGTTTTGAAATATCGTCTGGAAAGTGAGTATAATGTTGAGATTAAGTTAGAGCCATTGCCATACGAGCATATCAGATGGATTGAGAATAAGGAAGAAGTGGATTTGGCTAAGCTTATCGGAACATCCGATATGAAGAAGATTAAGGACTTAAAGGGAAATCCTTTATTACTCTTCATCAATTCATGGAGCATTGGTATGACCTTAGATAGAAATAAGGGACTTGTGTTGTCAGAATTTGGACGCAATTAAAATCGTACTATGCAAATATTTTGTGTTTTGGTATAATGAGAACAGTACAGTAGGTGTTAGTTTAAAGTATTTGGCATGGGTATTTACTGTGCTTTGATAAAATGGTAGGAGGTTTTGGCTCATGGAGAGAGGTACAATGATGACAAATAACGAGAATAAAGAGTTCGGAACTGTAAGAATTGCTAATGATGTGGTAGCTATGATAGCCGGTCTTGCAGCAACTGAGGTTGATGGTGTAACTGCTATGGTGGGTAATATCACAAATGAGCTGATTAGCAAGGTTGGAGCAAAGAAGCTGACTAAGGGTGTTAAAGTAGATATCTTAGAGAAGCTTGTAAGTGTAGACCTTGCAATAAACCTCGCATACGGATTTAATATACCGGAGACCTGTAAGACAGTGCAAGACAGAGTAAAGAGTGCAATTGAGACCATGACAGGTTTAGCGGTTGCCGATGTGAATATTCGTATCGTTGGGATTGATATGGCTACGAATTAAGCGAATTTAATAGACAAGCAGAGGATAGAAAGCGATGAGCAGAAGAGAGCTTAGAGAACAGATTTTTAAATTTGTTTTTAGAATAGAATTTAATGATAAGAGTGAGATGTCAGAGCAGGAAAAGTTCTTCTTTGAGGATTATGAGTTAGAGTTAAAGGAAGAACATGCAAAGCACATCTCTTACAAGAGCGGACAAATTATTGATAAGCTTGATGAGCTTGATGAACAGATTAATCAGAAGGCAAAGGGCTGGAAGACGGAGCGTATGAATAAGGTGGATTTAACCATCTTGCGCGTGGCTGTATATGAGATTTTATTTGATGAGGATGTACCTACAGGCGTTGCTATCAATGAGGCAGTAGAGCTTGCGAAGAAGTTTGGTACAGAGGAGTCAGCAGGATTTGTCAATGGTGTGTTAGCCAAGTTTGCATAACGAGAAGCTGTGGCATTGTAAGAGTAGCATCATAGAAAAGGCATGTGGTGATTATGCAGAACGTATACACAGTTGCACAGGTGAATTCCTACATCAAGAATATGTTCACACAGGATTATATGCTGCGTGCTATTTTTGTAAAGGGTGAAGTAAGCAATTGTAAATATCATTCGACAGGGCATATTTATTTTACCCTGAAGGATGCCAAGGGAACAATAGCGTGTGTTATGTTTGCCGGCAATCGCACCGGCCTTTCCTTTAAATTAGAGGAAGGTCAGATGGTAGTGGTTGGCGGTACAATTGACGTATATGAAAGAGATGGAAAGTACCAGCTTTATGCAAAGCAGATTGTGTTGGATGGAGCTGGGCTTTTGTATGAGAAATTTGAAAGAATGAAAAAGCGTCTTGAGGAGATGGGAATGTTTGCCCCGGAGTATAAGCAGCCGATTCCCAAGTATGTGCAGACGCTTGGTGTTGTTACCGCACCTACAGGAGCGGCCGTTAGAGACATTATTACGGTAGCTAAGAGAAGAAATCCGTATATCAGGATTATTCTATATCCTGCGATTGTGCAGGGAGAGAGTGCAGCTCAGAGTATTGTGAATGGTATTCGTGCGTTAGAGCAGCAAAAGGTAGATGTTATGATTGTGGGACGCGGAGGCGGCTCCATAGAGGATTTATGGGCATTTAATGAAGCGATTGTAGCCGAGGCAGTGTTTCATTGCTCTGTGCCGATTATTTCAGCAGTAGGCCATGAGACAGATACGACAATTATAGACTATGTTGCGGATTTAAGAGCTGCAACACCGTCGGCAGCAGCAGAGCTGGCAGTGTATTCGTATCAGCAGCTTGTGGATAAGCTGGCAGGATATCAGCAGCAGTTGGGGATTCGCATGCAGCAGAAGCTGAACAGACAACGTAGTGAGCTGGAGAAGCTTCAGATGCATATGAAATATTTGTCTCCTGTAAATCAGCTTCAGGAGAAAAGAACCTATAGCATGGAGCTGGAAGAGAAGCTGGATGCAAGGATGAAGATGAAGATTACCATGCAAAAGCACAGACTTGCATTGGATATAGAGAAATTGAAGGGATTATCGCCTTTGGATAAGCTTGGGAAAGGCTATGCCTTTGTAGAGGATGCCAAAGGGCAGGCACTCAAGAGTGTAGGACAGCTGCAGGAGAAAGATTTACTTCGCATTTATTTGAAGGATGGAAGTGTAGATGCTGTCGTGAAAAAGTGTTATGCAAAGGGAGAATAATGTGAAAGGCAAGGGTTGGATATGGCAAAGGAACTGACATTGGAGCAGACGTTTGAAAAGCTGGAGGAAACAATTGCTAAGCTGGAGGCAGAGGATATTTCTTTAGAGGCGTCTTTTAAGGCCTATCAGGAGGGAATGAAGCTGATTCAGTCTTGTAATGATAAGATTGATAAGATAGAGAAGGAAGTTCTTATAATTAATGAAAATGGTGATTTAGATGAGTTTTAAAGAAGAATTACAAGGTAAAACTTCTCAGATAGAAGCTATACTGGAAGAGTATCTTCCTAAGGAGGAAGGTCCACAGAAGACTGTGATTGAAGCAATGAATTATAGCGTGAGAGTAGGCGGAAAGCGCCTGCGTCCGATGTTGATGCAGGAGACCTATCGTCTGTTCGGTGGCAAAGAGAAGGTTGTAGAGCCGTTTATGGTAGCTATGGAAATGATACATACCTATTCTTTGGTTCATGATGATTTGCCGGCGATGGATAATGATGAATATCGTAGAGGACAGCTAACGACTCATAAGAAGTATGGTGAAGCAGAGGCAATATTGGCAGGAGATGCTTTGTTAAACTTTGCTTTTGAAACAGCTTTGAAGGCATTTGAGGTGACCAAACAGCCGATGTTGGTTGCAAAGGCCTTGCAGATATTGGCAAATAAAGCAGGAATCTATGGCATGATAGGTGGGCAGACTGCAGATATAGAGGCTGAAAGTATGGGGGATAAGGTAACAGAGGGACAGCTGTTATTTATTCATGAACATA
>JAZNMO010000028.1:0-23113 GCA_045579665.1 Lachnospiraceae bacterium | reverse complement strand
GCCTCTACATCGTCTACATCAATTCCTCTTGCAGCAACATCTGTCGCAATCAGAATATCCGTCTTACCATTACGAAAACTCTTCATAACACGGTCACGCTGCGCCTGACTCAAATCACCATGCAAGCCCTCTGCAAAATAGCCTCTGCCCTTTAACACCTCTGTTAAATCATCTACCATCTTCTTGGTGTTACAAAATACAAGAGAAAGCTTCGGCTCATAGTAATCCAAAAGTCTGGTCAATACCGCTACCTTATCCTTACGCTTCACATCCAAATAATACTGCTCAATCTTAGGAACTGTCAGCTCCTTCTTTACCACCTTAATCATCTCAGCATCCGGCTTCTGATAATTCTTTGTAATATCAAGAATCGCTTTGGGCATAGTTGCCGAGAACAGAATCGTCTGCCTTTCCTCTGTTGGAATATACTGTAAAACAGTCTCAATATCCTAACGGAAGCCCATGTTCAACATCTCATCTGCCTCATCCAACACTATTGTATTGACATGCTCACAGCGAATCGTCTTACGACGCAAATGGTCCATGATACGTCCCGGTGTACCAATAATAATCTGTGTTCCCTTCAATGCACGAATCTGCTTACTAATATCCTGACCACCATAAATCGGTAATACCTTGATACCATGCATGTATTTTGCAAGATTTCTAATCTCCTCTGCTGCCTGAATTGCAAGCTCTCTGGTCGGGCAAAGAATCAATGCCTGCGGGTGCTTCACATCCTTATTCAAGCGAATCTTCTCCAACACAGGAATACCAAACGCCGCTGTCTTTCCTGTACCGGTCTGTGCCTGTCCAATCACATCACAGCCTGTCATGGCAATCGGAATTGCCTTCGTCTGTATCGGAGATGCCTCTTCAAATCCCATCTCCTTTACACCTCTTAATATTTCAGGACATAAGTCCAATTCATCAAACTTAACTGTTTCCATATATTTCCTTTCTAAATCTATGTGAATACGCACCTTGCGAAATCCTTCGCCCGTTAACTCTGCCTATTCACGCAAAAAGCGCATGGTTTCAACGCATGCGCTTCAAAAACAACTTTGTTATTATACGAGACCAACTCTTAAAAGTCAATACCGGTTAATCGTACTGCTTCACTTCCACTTCTTTCTTATCAAAATCCAAGAAAAGCTGAAATGCTTTACCATCTTCTTCACTGGTATCCCAAATCTCTACATACTTTGGTGTTACCTCAATCAGAATCTCCGTATCTGTATGACTGTACTTATTATAGCTCTCCCACAAATACTTCTTATATCCTTCCTCAAAACGACGTCCCGGCTCATCTACCACCAGTCCCTTATTCAGTGCAACTCCCTCTACCTGAATACCATTCCAGCACATAGCTACACGCGAATTCTCCATCAACTGCTTTGTCTTTCTAAAATTTTTATCTGTCTTAAAATAAATCTTATCATCATAGAACAGACAGCTTACATTACGCACCATTACATAGTCATTGACGCTGGATGCCAATGCCATAATCTTGCTGTTTCCTAAGATTTCAAACATTCTGTTCACCGCTGTTTCAAAAGTTATATCTTTCTCTAATGTAAATTTCATCTTTACAACATACCTTTCTATATTGGTTTATCTCAAATCCTTAGCCCCAGACTACACTTATCCTCTTTCACAGATACACAACTCATACCTGCAATATTCTACTCCTGAATAAATTTCTTAATCGGCTTACTTAAATGCTTATATAAAAGTAATGTAAGAACCGAAGAAGCTCCATACTTGATGATATTAAAAGGTATAATACCAAGAATAACAAATGTCTTCACGTCCGTTACTGCCGGATTTACCGCAGTACACATATCAATGATATCTTGTGTTGTCATTCCTGCAAGCTTTGCATAAAAAGGAATAATCAAATACAAATTCGTAATAATAGCTGTTACTATAGCCGCTATTGTGCCTAATATCAAACCTAATGCCGCTCTTTTCTTTGTCTTTTTTGTCATGTACAACAACACTGCCGGAAGCACATATGAACAACTCAACAATATATTCTGTACTTCGCCTGTACCAATAGAAGAGCTTCCCATCATTACCATCTTCAGAAGAATTTTTACAATAATAATATAAACCGCTGCCACAGGTCCAAACATCAATCCGCCGATAATCTCTACCACACCTGCGAAGTCAAAATCCATAAATGGAGGCATCATCGGAATTGGAAACTTAAACAGCATTAGCACCGCTGCCAATGCTCCCATTAGCGAAATAAAAGTTATTTCTTTTGTACGCATCTTCATCTTTGAACCTTGCTTTACTGTTACACTTGTCGTTTCATTTGTCATAATATATCACCCTTTCCTTTCTTGTGTTCTGCTCCACTCCTCTTAGAACAAAACAAAACGCCCAAAACACAACAATGCCTTGGGCGTGAAAATTCACAGAAAATGTCTTTTCTCATCCGGACTATACCGTCGGTGCCGGAATCTAACCGGCTCAGCCGCTTACGCGGGTCATGGACTATACCATCGGTAGGGACTTTCACCCTGCCACAAAGACTTCAATATTCTATTTGAAATCGGTGATTGCTCATCTCCTGCTATTGTTATTATATTCAACCGACACATATTTGTCCACTGTTTTTAACAAATTCCGGTTTGTCGGTGTGTTCCCGCTTTGCCTGACTGATACGCAAACAGACTCTATTTGTCTCAAAAGTAGGAGTTCCGAGCATAAGTGGTGCTAGATGTTTTTATTTAATTGTTCTAAAACGCACGCAACCGCAGCCGATTCGCCATCCATGGCTCAATTGGCTGCTGCCGCCTTCGTCCAAGCGGCGACTTGCTATTGGCTCTAAAAACATCAAAAACCACTAAATACTCTCCACAATACTTTTTACGACAAATAGAGTCTGTTCTTTCGTATCAGCCAGGCAAAGCTTTAGGTAGCTAAACAATAGATTCGTAGTCAATTAGATTTGGGCAGTAAAAAAGACAGTCCGTTACAGGCTGTCTCTTTTAGAGAAGGTATTTCTTTCTTATGGGGTATAGCAAAAAACTATATAATATATTGGGGGGGTTACAAGAATGATTATAGCAATTGACCCTTCTTTCGTCTATTCTTACATTTCACAAACTTTACAATTTAACGCTTGCATTTTTATGCACATTATACAAAAATCAGTTTTTTTATGTCGATTTATGGAATAAACTCTTTTTGCATTTTGCACATTAATGCACTAAACTAAAACCCACCAGGCACCTATGCTTCGCAAGACGGCTTATCGGCAAAAAAATCCCACAAACAAAGTTTGCGGGATTTCAATCACTCTATTAACATTCGAACAAAGCTTCAAACTCATCACGTGTAATCTTCTCTTTTTCTAAGAGAAGCTCTGCGCAAGAGTGAAGAACCTTCTCATGCTCCATGATGATGCTCTTCGCCTTTGCATAGCAATCATCAATAATACTCTTCACTTCCTTATCGATAGCACCTGCCACCTCTTCCGAATGGCTTCTGGTATGTGCAAGATCACGACCAATGAATACTTCATTATCATTCTCATCATAATTAATCACACCAATATTCTCTGACATACCAAATCTGGTAACCATCGCTCTTGCAACCTTAGTTGCTTTCTTAATATCACTGGATGCACCTGTCGTAATATCATCAAAGATAATCTCCTCGGCAATACGTCCGCCAAGTGATACCATAATATCCTGCAACATCTTGCCCTTCGTATTGAACATCTCATCTCTCTCCGGTAATGGCATGGTATAGCCTGCTGCACCAAGTCCTGTCGGAATAATTGATACCGTATATACAGGTCCTACGTCAGGAAGTACATGGAAGAGAATTGCATGTCCTGCCTCATGATAAGCAGTAATCTTCTTCTCCTTATCAGAGATAATACGACTCTTCTTCTCGGCACCAATACCAACCTTGATAAATGCCTTCTTAATATCATCCTGAACGATAAATGCTCTGTCTTCCTTGGCTGCAAGAATCGCAGATTCATTTAAAAGATTCTCTAAGTCTGCACCTGTAAATCCTGCTGTGGTCTGTGCAATCTGCTTCAAATCTACATCCTCTGCAAGAGGCTTATCCTTTGCATGTACCTGCAAAATCTCTTCTCTTCCGCCTACATCAGGGGTCTGTACACTAATCTTTCTATCAAAACGTCCCGGTCTTAAAATTGCAGGGTCTAAGATATCTACACGGTTCGTAGCAGCCATAACAATGATACCTTCATTGGTACCAAAGCCGTCCATCTCAACCAAAAGCTGATTGAGAGTCTGCTCTCTCTCATCGTGTCCGCCACCCATACCGGTACCACGCTTTCTGGCAACAGCGTCAATCTCATCAATAAATACGATACAAGGTGCATTCTTCTTCGCTTCTGCAAACAAATCACGCACACGGGAAGCACCGACACCGACAAACATCTCTACGAAATCAGAACCTGAAATAGAGAAAAACGGAACATTGGCTTCTCCTGCAATTGCCTTTGCAAGCAAGGTCTTACCTGTACCCGGTGCACCCTCTAAAAGAACACCCTTAGGAATCCTTGCTCCTACCTTTGTATACTTAGATGGACACTTTAGGAAATCAACGATTTCTTCCATATCCTCCTTTTCTTCACGAAGACCTGCTACATCCTTTAAGGTAATCTCGCCGCCGGTTGATACACGGGCACGGCTCTTACCAAAGTTCATCATCTTACCGCCGCCACCACTATTGGCATTCTGTGCATTCATCATTGCAAACATGAATACACCAAATATTAAAATCAATAATATCGGCAATATATCCGATAAAAACCAATTCTCCTGCGGAACATCATCAACCATCGGGTCAATCTGATACTCTGTTATCAACAGCTCCTGCATAGCCACTACATCCGATACATGCAAAGTCTTCTTAGAGTTATCATTGAACTGAATCAACAATGTACCTGTAGGTACCTCTGCATTCGGATGAATCTCCACGTAAACAACCTCACCCTTTTCAAGCTGTTCTATAAATTCGCCCCTCGTATAGCTATCTGTCTGCTCACTCATGTTACTAACCCACACTGTAATCAGCAGTAAAATAGCTATCACAAAAAAATATATGTTTATTCCCTTTGAACTTTTACCCACGTCTTTTCTCCTTCTGCCATTCATTTAGTCAAATTCTACAATTCCGATATATGGAAGATTTCTATATCTTTGGTCATAATCCAATCCATATCCAACTACAAACTCGTCCGGAATCCGGAAGCCCGTGTAATCTACCTTCACATCAACCACACGTCTCTCCGGCTTGTCCAAAAGTGTACACAGCGCAAGACTCTTAGGACCTCTCTGCTCTAACAGCTCTAATAAATAGCTTAAGGTTCTACCGGAATCTATGATATCTTCGATTACAATAACATCCTTATCCTTAATAGATTCATCCAAATCCTTTACAATCTTTACCACTCCGCTTGACTTTGTGTCCCCGCCATAGCTGGATACAGACATAAAATCAAAGGATACCGGTACTGTAATTCTCTTAGCAAGCTCACACATAAAAAAGCTTCCGCCCTTTAATACGCAGATAAGGTGTACCTGTCTGCCTTCATAGTCCTTACTAATCTGTCTTCCAATTTCATTAATCTTAGCATCAACTTCCTCTTCAGTCAGCATAACTCTAACATGTTCAGCCATTATTGACTCCTCCTATGTATTGAATTTCCAAAATATTTGTTGTGTCCTGACTCACTTTGTAGTAGCTACTGATACGATTACCTATAACCCATATCACATGGCTTCCCTCAGTCACAAGATAAGTACTATCCCGTTCCTCTCTAGGTATCTTTTCATCAATAAAAAATGCCTTCAAGGTCTTGCGCTCATACCTATCATTAATGGTCAGATAGTCTCCGCTTCTACGACTTCTTACATGAATATTACCTTTTATTTTATCATAATCAAACCATTTCGTATATGTTTTTGCTACAATATTTTCCACCTTTTCCGTGTTAATCAGCCTGATTTTCAAAAAATCTTTCTCACGAAGGACTATCGATACGCTCTCTCCATTCTCCAATTGTCTTTTTTTCACTTCATCAATTACAATCTCTGTCAGTGCTTCCTGAGCAAACGCTTCTGCCTTTGCAATACATATTCCGTCATACTCTCTAAGCGCATACAGCCCATACGGGAGATTAATCTGTCTGCCTGTCTGCTTCTCAAACAAGGCTTCAACCTGTGCCACATGAATCGCCTCTATATCCTTACGATTTCCCGCCGCCTTGGAAATAACATCCAACAGCAGATAGCTCCTTAACGCTTTATGGATTCCCTCAAATACCTGTTCCTTAATATGATACCTCTTATTCTCCACGTTAACACATTTTACAAAGGCATCCTGAACCATATCCTCCAAAAAATCATAAACATCACTGATTTTCTCTGCTGCATCCGTCATGTGTGCAACTGCCCCCTGACAAATTTCCTCACATGCATATGGTAATATATGATGACGAATTTTATTCCTCGTATAATTATCCTCAAAATTTGTCTTATCTATACAATAGGAAATCTGATTATCCAATAAATATTCTTCAATCTCAGTCCTATTCAAACATAAAATTGGTCTGATAATCCTATCTCTCATAGGGCGTATGCCTGCTAATCCCTTTATCCCACTTCCTCTAAACAAATGAAAAAGCATAGTTTCTGCACAATCATTGCTATTATGTGCTACTGCAATTTTTCCCCTTCTACCCTTTGCCCACTTACCAAGCACCTCATAAAATGCCTGATATCGAACATGTCTGCCTGCTTCTTCTTCGGAAAGCTTCTGTTCCTTCGCAAGCTTTGCTACATTTTCTTCAATCAAAGTAAAGGGTAAATCAAACCTCTCACATAAAGACGCAACATATGCTGCATCTTCACCTGCCTCAGCACGAATCCCATGATTAATATGCACCACATGAATATCAAAGGGGATATGCTTACGCAACTCCAGCAACACGAAAAGAAGGCAGACGGAATCCGCTCCTCCGGACACCCCTGCCACAATATAATCATTTTCTTCCAGCATATTGTACTTTCTAACATAAGCCATGACCTTATTTATCATCCGTAAAACCCATGCCTTTCTCATTTAATATCTCTTAGTTTTCCCAAAGTCCCAGTACAAGAATTGTCATATCATCCCGAATCCTGCCTCCCTGACAGTTCACAGCATAACGTAGCAGATAATTAGCTATTTCCTTAGGATTCACCAAATTCATATGTGATATTACCTCTCGAAGCCGATTCAACCCCTCTGCTCCTTCAAAGCAATCCGTAACCCCATCCGACATCATAATCAACACATCTCCATCCACAAGCTGCAACGTATGCGTCATGGCACTGATATCTGAAAAGGCTCCCAAAGGCAATGTGTCAGAAGTAATTTCATCTACTGTAGTCCCGCGCTTGCGAAAGCTTACTGCAGACCCAGCCTTGATAAACTCCGCCTCTCCATTATGCAGATTCACCGAACAAATATCAAGCGTTGTAAGATTGGCACATTGCATTCCGGCATAAATTGCCGCATTAATCATTGAAAATGCCTTCTCCTTACGAAACCCTACCTCCAACAGTTTCTCAACAAATTCAATGACTGCCTGACTATCCCGACACGCATCCTTACCGCTCCCCATTCCGTCCGATATCATCAAAACCACATTACTATCTGCATATTCATCAACAGAAAAGTTATCTCCTGATATTTTTTCTCCTTCCTTAATTGCTCGGGCAACTGCCGTCATAGCTGTAAAGCAGGGCTCATCCTCAAAAATATAGGTATCAAAGCTTCTCGAAACATTAGCTGCATTCTCTGCTGCCGCCAATAGTCTTCTATCATAAAAAGCAGAAAGCAATGCTGCAAGCTCGTCCGCTGTATATGGCTGCCTGCCTACATTTCTAGCTACAAGACTAATCCTCTGTCTTTCTTTTTCCAGAAAAATAACTTCCTTTACAATAATTCCATGCCTCTTTAAAAACTGTAAAAGCGCACGTCTCTTATGCTCTACCGGCACACTGACATGAATCACTGTATCAGCCACTTCAGACACTGCTCCCGATATCTCCTGCAAATGTCTGGCAAGGATTTCTTTATTCTCCTGTAATTGCTTATGTAATAAATATTCCTCTCTGTTATCCTCTGTCTGTTCCTGACCCGATTGTTCTCCATATAGTTTTGCCAGTTCATCATAGGTTTGCGACAAGCACTGCAGCTTTCGTTTGCTATATTCCGGAAACAAGTATCCCGGATACGAGCCATCAGTAACTATACGTCTCTTATTATCATATAATTTATTATTATATAATGTCTTCGACACACTCTACGCCTCCTTATATGTACCACCTAAAACATACACATAAGTATAGTCAGCATAGACATATTTTTTTGTCAAAACAAAGTAAATTGTTTTAATTTTTTATGACAAAAAACTGCATCCCCACTTCTCTACCAGTGAATCGGATGCAGTTAATTGCTCTCTTTAAATATGATTTCATTTTCGTAAACAAGTCCTAACTTGTCCTTAGCGACCTCTTCCGCATACTTCTTCGTCTTAGTGTAGGTTGCAAGCTCCTTAAGCTCCTCTGCTCTTACATACTCCTGTGCAATCAGCTGCTCGTACTCCTGCTCCTGCTTCTGTAACTCCATCTGTTTAGCCTTAAGGGAAATACTATTACTTCCTACTACTATAATCAGCATGGCAACAGCCATAACTGCCATAGACATGCCAAGACGATATTGATTTTTATTCTGCTTATAGACAGGCTCACTTCTTCTTCCTGACATCTCTCTCATCCCCTTTATGCTGTTTGGTAACAGCAGACTCTCTCACCTTCATTGTAAGGTGTTTCTTCCACCTAGTCAACTGCTTTTTGATGGCAAAAAATGGCTTAAAAAGGCAACATAACAAACGATATACAGTATCCATTAGAAAGTGCCCAAATGTCAAGAAATAAAGCAACATTCCAAGTCCTGCTCCCATCACTGCGAAATATCGGATTACCCCATTGTTACCATAATACAATAAATAAAAGCTTATCAAAAAACAAAAAATCCAATAAAAAATATCTTCCACATCTCTTTGCCAACGTCTGTGCTTTACTATTCGCCTCCATAAACGAATTAGGTCATATAGAAATGCCAGCCCTACACCTGTCACAATGGAATAAAGCCAAAAATAAAATTCTTTCACAATGGATGTGCTCATAATTAGCGAAACATCCTTGCCAGAAGTCCTGCACTCTTTTGGGAGAAAGAGGTATTCTCTGTGTATAGAAAGGAATCTACTCTGCCTTCTATGTCAATTTCTCCCTTTTCCAAGGTTAATCTACTCACATGAAGCTCGCTTCCCGAAATGGTAAGCATACCTTCTACCGTATCCAATACCACTGCATTGGCATCAAAAGCATGAACATCCTTCACCCCCTGCAGCCTACAGCTCTTTCGTCCCTCTAACACCATTCTATGTTGACCTATTCTTATATTTGTAGAGATATCTTCCATACCCTGTCACTCCTTCTGCCTATAATTAACTATATGTTATCTATAGCAAAGTTATGACCAAATCCTCTTTCACTTACAAATATTTAAATAATTCCTTAGCCTCATCCTTCTTTACTGTTTCCTGAACATCCAAAATCTCTACCTTTACATCCTTATTACCAAACTGTATGGTAAGAACATCTCCTACCTTTACATTTGCCGATGCCTTGGCAGGCTTATCATTAATCAATACTCTTCCCGCATCACATGCTTCATTAGCAACTGTTCTTCTCTTAATCAATCTTGATACCTTTAAATATTTATCTAATCTCATCTTACTTCTCCATATTCAAAAAGGACAACCAACATTGCGGTTGTCCTTGCATTCTTTATCAGTCAAAGATTATCTGTTAACTTCGTCCTTTAAAGCCTTACCAGCCTTGAACTTAGGTGCCTTAGAAGCTGCAATCTTCATTGTCTCACCTGTCTGAGGATTTCTACCCTCTCTAGCTGCTCTCTCAGATACCTCAAATGTACCGAAACCAACTAACTGAATCTTTCCACCCTTCTTTAACTCTTTTGCAACAACCTCTGTAAATGCTGTTAATGCCTTCTCAGCATCCTTCTTTGTCATGTCTGCCTGCTCAGCCATTGCTGCTACTAACTCTGTCTTGTTCATTGTGAACTCCTCCTCTTATTCTTTGTCTCATCTTCAAGCTATAGAAAATCCCTTCTCGTGTCTCTAAAGCTGAATTATTTGCATTCCACACAATCGAAATGCCTATATCTATTTATATTCGATATGCATGGTTTTGTCAAGGTAAAAATGCCCATTTTCTGCGATTTTAAGGGATTTTACACACTTTTTTCATAGAAATCTATCTGCTTTTCAATGTCATCATAAAGTAACTGCTCAGGCTGTAATCCCTCGCGATAGGAAATATGGCATAAAATTTGAAGCATTTTTGCCATTTGTTCATTCTTCTCTTCCTTAGATGCCTGTTCTCCTAATGCTGCAAAGCCTTTTACCTGCTCCTGAAGCTGACATATTAATGTATCATAATCTGCTATTATGCCTGCTCCATTCACACTTCGATACTCAGGAAGCTTGTCCAGCTTCTTTGCAACCTTAACTGCTCTGGTAAGAGACGGAAGCTCTGAGGGAATCTCGCGAAGTGGCGATGTAATCCATGTCTGTTCCTGCTTCTCTCGCTTCTTAATCTCTTCCCAGCTCTCCAGTGCCTGCCCTGCATCCTTGGTCGCTTCACTGCCAAACACGTGAGGATGACGTCGTATCATTTTCTCGCTGATTCCGCTAATGACATCCTCTATCGTAAAAAGTCCCTCTTCCTTTGCAATCACACTATGCATAACTGCCTGTAGCAGAATATCCCCTAGCTCCTCCTGCATATTCTCTGCATTATTTGTCTGTTCATAAATTCGTATCGCAGCCAAAAGCTCTGCAGCCTCTTCCATCATACATGGACGAAGACTTTGATGCGTCTGCTCCTTATCCCAAGGACATCCGTGCTCACTTCTAAGCTCCTCTACTATTTTAACCAATTCTTCAAATGTATACTTCTTCATCCTTTACTCCAATGACATCAGCTCAGAAAAAGAATAATTTACATTCTTCTCTTCACCGTCAATCTGTAATGTATAGCTTCTTGTCTGATAGCCCGTCTTACGAAGGGAAATGACATAGTTTCCCTCCTCCTTTGCAAAATTCACCGGTGCTATTCCTAAATAATTGCCATCTACATAAACCTCTACACCCACAGGTGAATCAATATATACGCGATACCCCGACGTGCTTGATACTACCTGCTGCTTACCCTCTGATTCTTTTTCCTCATCGGTCTCGCTCTTTTTCTTTGCTTCCTTAGACGCCTCACTATCAGAGCCTTCCTCTTTGGCAGTTTCCTCTTTCGCTTCCTCGCTCTTTTCCAGCTTCACATCTAAATTTGCTGATGGTTCTGCCACACGGATATACTGTGACATAGTATCATAGCCGTCTGCTGAAGCACTAAGACTATGAACTCCGTAATCAAGCGTAATCGGTGATGATGCTTTCACTTCTTTTCCATCTACCAACACCTTCGCCCCTGCCGGTTCTACCGTAAAAATGACTGTTCCCGACTGTGGCAGAGAAATCTCCACATCTCCCACGTCCCAGGCCATTTCCTCATCTCTGGCAAATGTTATCTCCTGAGCGGCACTACTGCCCTTATGGCTAATTCTGACTGTGACTGTGCCCTCCGGCACCACCATCAGCATATCTTCTTTAATCTGTCGAATCTGATTCTGACCAATCTCTATCCAACCACCTACAAAATAATCCTCATTCTGCAAGCGCAAATATCCATGTCCCTGTTCTACATTAATCGCATATATCTGCTTATTATATCCCCATACGGAAATCTTATCTACCGCATTGAGACTTTCCAGTTCTATCTCTCTGTCATTTGACAGTATTACCAAATCCTTCTGCAGACTATAAACATACTTACCAATACTTATGGTTCCTGTCTGTGCATCTACCACATAGTTCTCCAAGTCCTGATAGCAAATGGCATCCGACAGCTCCTTCATATAAGACAATGCCTTCTTAGGTTTATAAAATCGAGCTGTAACGATGCTTCCCGGCTTTATCTGGCTCATAGAAACTGCCTGCTCATATTTGTCATACAGCGTTGTCGCCCCGTCATAGGACAATGTATATCTCTTCCCTGTTTGTAGATTCTGCAGCTGTATGGTACTCTCTTTGGTATTCTTTTTTACAACAATTGCCGTATCCTCTGAATCATATAATCCCGGCTTCATCATTACAAATCCACTATCCGAAGCCGATACACTTTGAAGCGTCTCGCCTGTACTTTCAACGCCACATCCACCAAGCATACATACAAGTATTCCTGCTAACACCGTATTGATTAATATCCCCTTTATCTTCAAGTCCTTCTCCCCTATCTGTCATGCGATATTTCGTGTTATATATAGTATAATCTGATTTTATGTAAATCGCAAGCTACTCAGAAGCTCCTGTTTTGCCTTTTCCTGTCTTACCAACTGTTCAAGCTTCTCAAGATTTCTGTCCGGTATCCATGATTTTCTGGAATTACCATAGAAATTTACAATCTTCCAAAATTTATCAGGATAAGAAAGTCTCTCAAAAAGCTGTATTCTTTCCCAGTCCGACAGCTTTCTATGCTTCTCATAAGCCGCAAGCATTCTCTTGCCAAAGCCGGGTGACCAGTCATTTTTTTCAGATATTTTACGAAACAGAAGATAAATGTCTCTTACACCGCTTCCTCGCCCAAATTTCTCAAAATTTACAACACTGATTCCTTGACGTGTAAACAAAATATTATGATATTGATAATCACCGTGATAAAACAAATTTTCTTGACATACTTTTTCCTTATAGGCTTCCATATCCTCTTTCTGCGCCCTCTTTGTCACTTCTAATGCCTGTTCTAAAAAATAGTCATATTCCCTTAAAATAGCTCTTTCAAATTCTGTCTTTTGTCCCTTGTTTCGTATATACCTTCTGATATGTATGCATTCCTTTGTATGCTTTTGCATTTCTCCTGCATAATCATATATTGGCAATAAAAGCATTTCCTCATCCCGTACCATAGCCATTGCACAATGAAGCTTTGCCATTATTTCAAATGCCAATAATACCTCTGCCTCACTCTTATAATTACATTCCCGTCCATCGACATGTTTTTTTACTACGTAAATGATTCCATCCGCATCGGTCGTAAACAGCTCTCCTTCTTTATTTCTAAGCAGCATATCATTTTCCTGCAATACTCCTATATGCGCCTGTAATTTCTCCATCAATTCCAGTTTCTGTGTACGTCCCTTATATTCCATCAACGCATAATTACCCTGTTGGGTTTCCAATATGATTCTTTCTCTGCCCTTATACGTTCTATTCACTTCCACATCATACTGCTCTAACAATGCTACCGCTCTGTCATTCAAAAAAATTCCTCCTTCCGACATTCTATCTGCATATTTTCTTCTCCGGCTTACCGTCTCGGATATGCTATCTTATGTTATAAAATCAAAAAAAATACTTGCTATTTTAAAATAACAAGTATTTCCTCTCAATTCACATATCTATCCACAATATAACTTATGAGAAGTTGCAAAGCAAATTCTCATAAAAGGCACATTTTTGTGCCGTGCATCCGATTACAGGGTTCACGAAGTGGTTCCTGTAATATAACTTATGAGAAATTGCAAAGCAAATTCTCATAAAAGGCACATTTTTGTGCCGCGCATCCGATTACAGGGTTCACGAAGTGGTTCCTGTAATATAGCTTTTATTTTCTATAGTTTTCCACCTGTGCCGTCAGATATTCCACCGTGTTCTTCTCCGGTGCATCCAACACCTCCTCCAACAATTGATTTAAGACCTCTCCAATTTCTTTACCCTGCGCTATCCCAAGCCTGATAAGGTCTGTTCCATTGATTGCTAAATCCTTAATTGCTACACATTCAGCCTTTGCAAGAATCTCCTGATACAGCTTATACACCTGCTGCCATCTTGCCTCCTTCTCCTCACGCTGATACAGACTTTGTGCCTGCATATCCGCCTTCTTTATCTCCATAACCTGCGAAAAATACTCCACACCAATCTTATTCATCGCCCGTCTGACAGCCTTAGGTGTCTCGCCAATCTGATAGTCATGGAATCTGATATACTTACGTACCTTGGTAATCGTATCATTGTCAAACTTTAGCCGCTTTAATATCTTAGCTGCCATTTCCTCACTTAACTCTACATGTCCATAAAAATGGTCTATTCCATCCTCATCCGTAGTCTTTGTATCAGGCTTGCCTATATCATGCAAAAGAGCCGCAATTCTAAGCGACCTGTCTGCTCTGATATCCTTCACACAATGTAATAAATGCTCTCCTACCGTATACATATGATGCGGATTATTCTGTTTTGTCTCCATTGCCTTATCAAACTCCGGCAAAATAACAGCAGTAATTCCCAAGTCATACGCTATCCTGATAAAATCAGGATTCGGTGAAACCAACAGCTTTACCAGCTCTACTTGTATACGCTCTGCACTAATATTCTTTAAATTAGGCGCAAGCTCTATGATTGCTTTCTTTGTATTCTCCTCTATAGCATAACCAAGCTGTGCCGAAAAGCGAACAGCACGCATAATACGAAGGGCATCCTCCGTAAAACGTTCTCTTGCCTCACCTACACAACGAATCATCTTATTCTGCAAATCATCCATACCACCAAAGATATCTACAATACCACATCTGTCATTGTAAGCCATGGCATTAATAGTAAAATCTCTGCGTTTCAAATCCTCTTCCAGATTCCTTGTAAAAATTACCTCTTTGGGATGTCTGCTATCTTCATACTCTCCATCTATTCGATAAGTAGTAACCTCAAAGCCATCTCTATCCATCATGACCGTTACAGTTCCATGCTGAATACCCGTATCTATGGTTCTTGGAAAAATCTCCTTCACCTCATAGGGATTGGCGGATGTGGTTATATCCCAATCATCAGGCACTCTTCCAAGAAGAGAATCCCTGACACAACCACCAACAGCATATGCCTCATAGCCTGCTGCCTCCAGCTTCTCTATAATATAACTTACCTTATCAGGTAACTTAATCTGCATACAAACTAACCATGCCTTTCCAAATCTTTATGTTCTCATCTACACAGCGTCTGCTATGTTAATATTCTTAGCTTACCCGGCAGACAGGTAAAACGCACCTCTGTCACATCATCACAGTACTCTCCATCCGTATGAAGGACAAATGGCGTATCTAATCTCATCTCACAGCTATCGCAATCTACAATAGATACACAATGAACCTTCTCATGAGTTGCCGACACTAATCTTGGCAATAAGAATAATGCAACAATCTTAGGTATTCCACCTATACTGCATACAGACAACTTACCGTCTCTGGCATCTGCTCTCGGTGCCATAGGCACACCGCCGCCCTCTGCCCTGAAGTTCATCGCCGCTGCAAATATCAGCTTCGGGAACTTCTTGTGATTCTTTCTGTCATAACGACCTACAGCATCTGCCTGCGTCATACTAAAGAGCATCCTCAATGTTAAAATGATATATGTAAGCTTACCCAGCTTTATTGCATTTAATACCTTCTTAAGCTTAGAGGTAAGTGCCTTCTTACACACCATAGCATCCAAACCAATACCTGCACTGATAAGGAAAAGTCTTGGCTTCTCGCCTTCTTTCCACTCTACCTGTCCAAGGTCAATCCTGTCTGTCCCATCACTCTCTAATATCTTATCAAGCTCTTCTATCAGTGTTCCAAGCTTTCCTAAGCCTCTTGCTAAATCATTACCAGAGCCTGTAGGAATCATACCAAATATCACTCTTTCAAAGTCTGCAATACCATTCACAACCTCATTGGCAGTTCCGTCACCACCGACCACAATCAGCTTAATCTCATCATCCGGCAGCTTGCTCAATTTACTTGCCAATAGCGTAGCGTGACCACCATACTCCGTAATATGTGCTTCGTAGTCAATACCTCTATCTTGCAGCTCTTTCTCAATCTGTTTCCAGATTTGCGCACCCTTACCACTTCTCGACTTTTCATTAATGATAAAATATAACATCTATTCTCACTTCCTTATCTCAAGAACACCCTAAGGCACAAACCCCTTTCAACAAACAAAACCACAGGAAGATGTCTTCCTGTGGTCTATTTTATCATAATTTGTCGATTCTTAATAGTAGGAATTACTTGTTAAGAAATCCCTTAACCTGCGCATAAACACCCTTAGCGTCAAGCTGATATTTCTCGATAAGAGCTGCTGCTGAACCAGACTCACCGAACATATCCTGCATACCAATCTTATAAACAGGTGTTGGGCAAGACTTGCAAAGTGCGTCACAAACAGCACTACCAAGACCACCGATTACAGAATGCTCCTCAGCTGTAACAACCTTACCTGTCTTCTTGGCACTCTTAATGATGATTTCTTCATCAAGCGGCTTAATTGTACAGATGTTAATAACCTCTGCGCTGATGCCCTCTGCTGCTAACATCTCAGCTGCTCCAAGTGCAGAATCTACACAGATACCTGTTGCAACGATAGTAACATCACTACCTTCTCTTACAACTGTACCCTTGCCAATCTCAAACTTGTAATCAGGTCTGTCATTGATTACAGGAACTGCTGCACGTCCGAAACGGATATATACAGGTCCTTCGTACTCAACTGCTGCACGAACTGCTGCCTTAGCCTCGATATCATCAGCCGGACACATAACTACCATACCTGGGATAGTTCTCATAAGAGCGATATCCTCGTTACACTGATGAGAAGCACCGTCCTCACCTACAGTAATACCTGCATGTGTAGCACCAATCTTAACATTCAAGTGTGGGTAACCGATTGAGTTACGAACCTGCTCGAAAGCACGTCCTGCTGCGAACATAGCAAATGAACTCATGAATGGAATCTTACCTGCTAAGGAAAGTCCAGCTGCTACGCCTGCCATATTACACTCAGCGATACCACAGTCAATATGTCTTTCTGGGAAAGCCTTCTTAAATACACCTGTCTTAGTAGCTGCAGCAAGGTCAGCATCTAATACAACTAAGTTAGGATTCTCTTTACCGATTTCAACAAGAGCGTTACCATAGCTCTCTCTAGTAGCTACCTTCTTTACTTCTGACATAACGCTTCACCTACTTTCTCTAAATCTGCCATTGCGATTGCAAACTCCTCATCGTTAGGAGCCTTACCGTGCCAATCACAGTTATTCTCCATGAAGGAAACTCCCTTACCCTTTGTAGACTTAACGATAATTGCTGTAGGCATACCCTTAGTCTCTCTAGCTTCCTTAAATGCTGCACGAATCTTATCAAAGTCATGTGCATCATCAACATTAATTACATGGAAATTAAATGCTTCAAACTTCTTATCAATAGGATATGGAGAACATACATCTTCAATCTTACCATCAATCTGAAGTCCGTTGTTGTCAACGATTACACAAAGGTTATCAAGCTTTCTATGTCCTGCGAACATAGCTGCCTCCCAAACCTGTCCTTCTTCAATCTCACCATCACCAAGTAATGTATATACACGGTAATCAGCGTCGCTCATCTTTGCACCAAGTGCCATACCACAAGCAACTGAGATACCCTGTCCAAGAGAACCTGAAGACATATCTACTCCAGGAACGTGCTGCATACATGGATGTCCCTGTAAGTATGAGCCTAACTTTCTTAATGTTGTTAAGTCCTCAACCGGGAAGTAACCACGATTCGCAAGTGCAGAATAAAGACCAGGAGCTGTGTGTCCCTTTGATAATACAAAACGGTCTCTGTCTGCCTTCTTTGGATCCTTAGGATCAATGTTCATTTCTTCGAAGTAAAGGTAAGTAAAGATATCTGCTGCAGATAATGAGCCGCCCGGATGACCAGCCTTAGCGGCATGAACACCACGGATGATACCCTTACGAACTTCATTAGCTGTCTTTTGAAGTTCTAAATTTGTCATGTTCTTTCCTCCATTATTTCTTTCATATTCATTGGAATAAGAAGCGAATAAAGCCATTTATTCGCTCCTTCCCTAATGTACCACATTATTTCCAAGTAGTAAATGCCAAATTTTTAACAAAGTTTATATATTACTCTTCGATTTTATTTCCATAATATGCATTCGCTCCATGCTTTCTGAAGTAATGCTTATCCTGAATTCTCTGCGGAGCTGGCTCAACATCAGCTTTTAACTGCTCTGTAAAGAGTGCCATCTTAGCAACCTCTTCTAATACAACTGCATTATGTACCGCTTCCTTAGCATCCTTACCCCATGCAAATGGGCCATGGTTCTTGCATAATACAGCAGGAACTGCCATAGGATCCTTATCCTTGAAGGTCTCGATAATGATAGTACCTGTATTCTTCTCGTAGCCTTCGTCCATCTCTTCCTGTGTCAAAACTCTTGCACATGGAATCTCGCCATACATATAGTCAGCGTGTGTTGTTCCATAGCAAGGAATTGCTCTTCCTGACTGTGCCCAGCTTGTCGCATAGGTTGAATGTGTATGTACGACACCACCAATCTCAGGAAATGCCTTATATAACTCAAGGTGTGTTGCTGTATCAGAAGAAGGATTATATTTACCCTCTACCTTATTACCATTGAGGTCCATAACTACCATATCTTCTGGCTTTAATAACTCATAATCAACACCACTTGGCTTAATTACAAATAATCCACTTTCTCTGTCAATTGCACTTACGTTACCCCATGTAAATGTTACAAGTCCGTACTTTGGCAACTCCATATTGGCATCATATACTTTTTTCTTTAATTCCTCAAGCATCTTAAATCCTCCTAATTGCGCCGCTTAATACGGCGTGTGCATATTATAAGCTCTCTACAGCTGCGCGCTCGATTGCAAAGCCTGCCTTATATCTCTCGATAAATGCATCAAAGCCTGCTACATCTGCTGCATTTGGCTCTAATCTTGTAGCTTCCTCACCTGCAAATACCTTATCTGCTAAATAGCTGCTTAACTCTTCGCCTTCACCCTTGTTCATCATGTATGCTGCAAGGATAGCCATACCCCAAGCACCACCTTCACCTGCTGTCTTCATAACTGCTACAGGTGTGTTAGCTGCTGCTGCCATAATTCTCTGACCAACGCCCTCTGTCTTGAAGAGTCCGCCATGTCCCATAATCTCATCTAATACAACGTTCTCCTGCTTGAACATGATATCCATACCAATCTTCAATGCACCAAGTGCTGTGAAAAGGTTTACTCTCATGAAGTTTGCAAGATTGAACTTAGACTCTGGTGTACGAACAAATAATGGTCTACCCTCTTCAAAGCCTGTGATATGCTCACCTGAGAAATAGTTGTAAGCAAGAAGTCCGCCACAATCTGCGTCTCCCTCTAAAGCCTTTCTATATAAAGTACCGTATAACTCATTCATGTCTACCTTCATGCCCATTGCTTCCTGGAACTCCTTGAAGATATTAACCCATGCATTCAATTCTGATGTACAGTTGTAGCAGTGAACCATAGCTACTAAGCTACCGTCTGGAGTTGTTACAAGGTCAAGCTCATCATATGCCTTAGATAACTCCTTCTCCAATACTGCCATAATAAATACAGATGTACCAGCTGAAACATTACCTGTACGCTGCTTAACACTGTTCGTAGCTGTCATACCTGTTCCTGCATCTCCCTCTGGAGGACACATAGGAATACCTGCCTTTAATGTACCTGTCACGTCAAGAAGCTTAGCACCCTCCTCTGTTAATGTACCAGCCTTCTCGCCAGCACAAAGAACCTTAGGCATAATCTCCTCAAGCTTCCAAGCATAGTTCTTATCTGCAATAAGCTCATCAAACTGTGCAATCATCTTCTGATTGAAGTTCTTTGTAGCTGTATCAATAGGGAACATACCAGATGCTTCACCAACACCAAGTACCTTCTCTCCTGACAGCTTCCAGTGAATGTATCCTGCTAATGTAGTGAAGAATGTAATATCCTTAACATGCTCTTCTCCATTTAAAATAGCCTGTCTTAAATGTGCAATACTCCATCTCTGCGGAATATGATAGTTAAATAAAGAAGTAAGCTCCTCGCTTGCCTGTCCTGTGATTGTATTTCTCCATGTTCTGAAAGGCACTAATAAATTATCATCCTTATCAAATGCCATATATCCATGCATCATAGCACTAAATCCAATAGAACCAACTGTCTCTAACTTCAATCCATACTGTTCCATTACATCATCTGCCATATTTTTGTAGCAGTCCTGTAATCCGTTCCAAATCGCATCTAAACTATATGTCCAAATATTGTCTACTAACTGATTCTCCCAGTCGTGACTTCCTGCTGCGATTACATTATGATTCTCATCAATCAAAATCGCCTTAATTCTTGTTGAACCAAACTCAATACCCAATGCTGTCTTACCGCTCTGAATCGAAGCCTTTATTGCGTTCATATCCTGTGCCATAAATAACTACCTCCACATCTCTCGTGATTATATGTTTTTGCTAATCTGCCCATAAGTCGGGCTTTCAACGCTATTATAACAATCTAAGTATCATGACGCAAGTTTTAGTTTACTCTTTTTTAAAATATTTTAGTGTAAACATAAAATATGTCATCTATTCAGAGCAAAGGTAATTTTCATAAAACATAAATTATGCTTGCATAAATGAATGTTTTTATAAAAATTACTTTGGCGAGAAGCCAACATGAGCAAAAGGAAAGCCTCGAAGAGGTGATTTTGCGAATGCTGCTCTGAATAGAAAAAAGTGCTTATTTGACTTTTATCCCCCTGTATACTACTATTAAAGCAATCTGATTTACATATTTTCAGCGAGGTTTCATTATGTCTAAAGAATTATATCGGTTTATATATTATCTTTCTACTTATATAGGAACATTTTGTTATTATCGGTTGCTAAATAATAAGCTGACATATCGCTTTCCAAAGTGGACTCTTCCCATAGCTTTCCTTGTCAGCTGTACACTTAACACATTAAGTATGTTTTCAAACAAGCTTCCAGTAAAAGTATCTTTGTATGCTCCACTACTGGTTGCATATTATTTGAGCTTATTCCTTATTTATAAGGAATCTCTATTCCACAAATTCAAATGGTTTACGGTAGCAACCTTTGTAAACTTAACCTGTGAAACCTTTGCCATACCTGCTGTCACATTGCTTACAGGAACACCGATAAAATACATGAATAAAATCCCTACTACCAATATATTGCTCATTGTTCTGACCTATGTACTATTTGTTGCAATGGTAGAGTATCTTGTTCGTACTAAGAAAAAGATATTTAATGACTTTGGTAGAGATATTTTTCTGATTATCTTATTTAATGTAATTTATCACATAGTGGTTGTCCAGTTTTACCATTCAACCATTCAGATAACTACCGAAAGAGCGATTATTTTATCTTTAATCGTCATTACGATTATTACCATTCTGACTATTTTTCTGCTTGCCAAAATCACGAAGAAGTCGGAAGAAATCATGACAAACAACCTTAAGATGCAACAGATAGAAATGGAACACAAGCAGAATCAGGATATGGCGATTATCGTAGAAGACCTACGCGCTCTCAGACATGATATGAACAACCACATGTCCATTCTACAAGGATTATTGGAAATAGAAGAAATTAAAGATGCTAAAACATACTTAGCAAACATTACTCAGGAGTTATCTGCTGCCAACAGCTTTGTATTTACCGATAATAAGATATTGTCTGTTCTATTAAATAACAAGATTAGCAAAGCGCAAAGCTTGGGAATCACCTTTGATACTGCCCTATTAACTAGCTCTACTCCTTTTTCTGACAGTGACCTATGTGCAGTTGTTGGCAATATCATAGAGAACGCCATTGAAGCAGCTTCTAAGCATGAGAATCCCTATATCTGTTTCTCCATGCAAATAGACAAGAAGCAGTTACTAATACAGTGTGATAACACCTACTCCATAGCCCCTGTGATGGAAAACGGAAACTTTATTACTACGAAAGCCGATAAAGCATACCACGGCATCGGCACAAAGACAATTCGTTCTGTTGTAGATGATTATCATGGTACCACTGAGTTTATAGTAGATGAATTATTCCATGTAAAAATAGCTGTTCCTATTATGTGAGGAACAGCTATTTTTTGGCTTATTTTCGAGCTTTTTCAACAAATGATTTGACACCCCAAAAACCATATACTATTATAAATAGTACTTAGGTTTACATAACGAGAGAGGTTACACCATGTCAGAAACACTTTATACTTTTTTTCTTTTCTTTCTACTATAATAGATATATTTGCTTATTATCGTCTTTTAACAAATAAATTAACTTATCGCTTTTCAACACGCACTCAAATTTTCACTTATTTTATTGCATATTTATTTATGCTGCTTGCTGGAATTTCATCAGAAATATTTCCTGCTATTCCGCTAAAAATGCCTTTATTATTTCTATTCTTTTTAACTTTATTTTTATTATATAAAGATTCTATATTTAAAAAATTGCTTTGGATTACATCTACTTTCTTTACTCTAGTCGTATGCGAAACAATCGCTATACCAATAGCACTACTAATTACCAAAACAAATTTAAGCAGTGTAACCGAAAGTTCCAATACTCAAGTATTAGCACTTATTATTTCACGTTTATTTCTTTTTATTGTAATAAAACTTCTTATACGTACTAAGAAAAAATTATTTAACGATTTTTCTAAGGATTTTTTTCTTATTATCCTTATTGATGTTATTTATACCCTTATCATTGCTAGCTTATTTTATTTTAAAAATATATACTTAACCACTGATATTGCAATTGCATTGTCTATTTTTGTTATCTTCCTCATCTCTATTCTTGCGCTGTACTTACTTCGTAAAATTACCAAGAAGTCAGATGAGATTATGGTGACAAATCTTAAGATGCAACAAATCGAAATGGAACACAAACAAAACCAAGATATGGCTATTGTAGTAGAAGACCTGCGTGCTCTCAGACATGACATGAATAATCACATGGCTGTTCTGCAAGGCTTATTGACTATGAAGG
>JAZNMO010000027.1:0-8150 GCA_045579665.1 Lachnospiraceae bacterium | reverse complement strand
ATGGTTCTAAGTTCGTAGCTTCTGTATACGGATTATCAGGATCAGGTAAGTCTACACTTACACATGCTAAGCATGGCGGAAAGTATCCTATCACAGTTCTTCATGATGATGCTTTCATTATCAATACAGATACATGTTCATCAGTAGCGTTAGAGCCTACATACTTCGATAAGACATCTGATTATCCTACAGGATGCCCAGATAACGAGTACTTATTATCAGCTCAGAACTGCTCATGTACATTAGATGAGAACGGAAAGATTCAGTTAGTAACAGAGGATATCAGAAATGGTAACGGACGTGCTATCAAGTCTAAGTTATGGTCTCCAAACCGTGTAGATAAGATTGAGGCTCCTGTTAACGCTATCTTCTGGATTATGAAGGATCCTACAATCCCACCAGTAGTTAAGTTAAAGGGTGCAGCTTTAGCATCAGTTATGGGTGCTACACTTGCAACAAAGACTTCTACAGCTGAGCGTGTTGCTGCAGGTACAGACCTTAACGCATTAAGAATCGTTCCTTACGCTAACCCATTCAGAACATATCCATTAGTTAACGACTATGAGAAGTTCAAGAAGTTAGTTGCTGAGAAGAATGTAGATTGCTACATCGTTAACACAGGTGACTTCATGGGAACAAAGGTTAAGCCAGCTGATACATTAGGAATTCTTGAGACAATCGTTGAAGGAAAGGCTAAGTTCGAGAAGTGGGGCAAGTTTGATGATATCGAAATCATGTATGATTGGTCTGGTAAGACAGCAGACTTCACACCAAACATGAACGATGCTGAGTACGTTGCTGCATTAAAGAACGCTATGCAGAACCGTGTAGATGCAGTTGAAGGCTTCTCTACAAAGAAGGAAGGTTATGATAAGCTTCCAGACGAGGCTCTTGCAGCATTAAAGAAGCTTGTTGAGCAGTGCTAATTAGCAGTAGCTTTATAGAGTGAATTTTGGGACCACGTGTCAAACGACACGTGGTCTTTTTGCGTGTTAAATTAAGTCATGTGAAGTGCCGGCATGGAGATGTGTGGTACAGGTAAATGTAAGAAACTTACAAGAAAATGTAAGGAGTTTCATAAACATAAGAGAAAAATAGGTAGACATAAATGTAACAAATGCAAATTTTGTTACAAAAAACTGTCAATAACAAGAAAATGGCATAAAAGTATATGATGTATTGGGAATAGTGATAAATAAAGAGTTAGCGACAATCCCATAAAATAGCGGTGCGAGGAAACAATAGTGCAAAATGATGAATAAAATTTTGAAAATTTGGCACAAATGGCAATTTTCGGAAATACATTTGCGTGTTACAATCATTTATGAAAGCGTTTACATAAAAACAACAAGGAAAGGCAGGTATATTATGAACGTTTCAAAAATTTCCCCTAGAAGGTGGTTGGCCAAAGCATTAATTTTTGCAATGCTGGTAACTGCTTTAGTGCCAATGGGCACAACAAATGTAATGGCAGCTTCCCCCGTAGCTATTACAGAAGCAGCCGGATGGCTGGAAAGTGCATATGTGGAGTGGACTCCGGTAAGTGGAGCATCTAACTATGCAGTATTTGTGAAAGGAGCTTCGCAGTCAGATTCTGCATATGTGCAGCTTGATAGTGAGCTGATTCGCCAGTATTCAGGATATTGGCGTGCAGATGCAGTTGGTCTTGCAGCAGGTTCTTACGTGATGCAGGTAGTTGCTGTATCAAGCAACGGAAGTGTAGTTGCATCAGCCCAGACAAGCAACCTTACAGTTAAGGCTCATGAGCGTAATGGCTTTGCTTGGGTAAATGGTACAGCTTCAGGTGCGTACAATGAAGATGGTACATTGAAGAGCAATGCTAAGGTTCTGTATGTTACAGAGAATACCAAGAATTCTATTGCAACAGAGCTTGCAAGCTTTAAAAAAGGAAGCTATCCTTTAGCAATTCGTCTTATTGGTAATATTACAGATTTCACCGGATTAGAGGGTGGAGATATGTTGATTGACAATGGACGCAATAGCGCAGGTTTGACAATTGAGGGTATTGGCGAAGATGCTACAGCAAATGGCTGGGGTATCAGACTTAAGAACAGTAGTAATGTTGAAATCAGAAACATTGGTATTATGAATGTTGATAGTTCAGAAGGTGATAATGTAGGCCTTCAGCAGAGTAATGATCATATTTGGGTTCATAACTGTGATTTCTTCTATGGTGATGCAGGTAGTGATGCAGACCAGGCAAAGGGTGATGGTGCTCTTGATACTAAGAAGTCTACTTATGTAACTCATTCATATAATCATTTCTGGGACACTGGAAAGACACACTTAAATGGTAACGGTGATACAACTTTAAATTACATCACATATCACCATAACTGGTATGACCATTCAGATTCACGCCATCCATTGGTGCGTGTATCATCAGCAGTACATATTTATAACAACCTGTACGATGGTATTGCAAAGTACGGTATGATTGCAAGATTAGGATGTTCTATTTTTGCAGAGGCAAATTATTTTAAGGATACAAATTGTCCTATGTTGATTTCTCAGCAGGGTACAGACGTTGCAGATGGTGAGGCGATTGCATCAGATGCAGGTGGTATGATTAAGTCATATGGTAATGCATATGATAATACAACTAAGCCGGTTACACATACGGATTCTGCAACAAACTTTGACTGCTACGAGGCTTCTTCAAAGACTGAGAAGGTTTCAAGTTCTTATAAGACGGTTAAGGGTGGAAACAGCTACTCTAACTTTGATACAAACTCAGGTTTCTATAGCTATACAGCAGAGTCAGCAACATCTGCGAAGTCAACAGTTGAGAAGTATGCAGGTCGTGTGAACGGCGGTGACTTTGATTGGAGTTTTGATGGCGCTTCTGAGGATAGAAATTATGGTGTGATTTCAGGCTTGAAGTCAGCACTTAATTCTTATAAGACTTCACTGGTTTCTGTAGGTGGTTATGAAGGAAGTGTTTCAGCAGACGGAAATGCTCCGGAGGTAGAGGTTCCGGATGTAGAAGAATCTTCTTCAACAGTTCCATCTTCATCAGCACCAGCAGAGAGTGAAGCTCCTTCTAAGGAAGAGTCAAGCGAGACTCAGTCTTCATCTGCTCCTGTAGTTGGAGCAACTGTAGTTCATAACTTTACTACAGATGGAAAGAATAGTAGTGTATTTGAAATTACAGGTAACTTATCAACAAGCAAGGGTTCTGTTAAGTATAATGGTTTAACACTTACTCAGTGCTTGAAGATGGAATCATCTACAAGTGTTAAGTTTACTACAACTTCAGATGCTACATTAGTATTAGTATTTAATGCTGAAAACAGCAAGAACATTAAGGTAGACGGAACAAAGTATACATTAACAGATGGTTTACTTGGATTGAATCTTTCAGCAGGTACACATACAATTACAAAGGGTGATACAGCAAATCTTTTCTATATTGCATTAGGAACTAATGGTGAGGTAGAGGAGCCTTCAGTAGAGGAGTCTTCATCAGTAGTTGAGTCATCTTCAGAAGCACCTTCAGTAGAAGAGTCTTCATCAGTGGCTCCTTCAGAAGAGGAAAGCTCAGAAGCACCAAGCTCAACACCTTCAGTATCAGGTGGTAAGGCATATACATTCACAGCTCAGACAAACTATGAAGTGAAGTTAAGCGATTATATTTCTAATTTAAAGGTTGGAGATGAAGTAAAGATTAAAGCAACCTTAAAGGGTAACACATGGTACGGCGGAGCTGTATGTGGAAATTCAGGAAAGAATGGAAACATTTCATGGTTGAGTTCTCAGTTCTCAAGTGATGCCAATAATAATGCAGAAGCAACATTTGATATGGTAGTACCATATTCGTCAAACGACACAGTACAGGTACAGATGTGGTGGTTTGGAAATGGTTCTGTAGATTTATATTTAGATGTAACAAGAGCAGGTGAAGCAGAGGAGGAGTCTTCAAGTGAAGCACCTTCTGTAGAGGAGTCATCTTCAGTAGCACCATCAGAAGAGGAGTCAAGCGAGGTTGAGTCTTCTTCTACATCACAGCCAATTACAGGCGATATCTATGTAGCACCAAATGCAAGTGCAAATGCATCAGGTTCACAGAGTGATCCTATGGATTTTGCAACAGCTCTTACAAAGATTGGTGCAGGCAACACAATTTGGATGAAGGAAGGTACCTATAAGTATTCTTCAACAATCTTGATTGGAGAGGATAACTGTGGTAAGGCAGGCGCTTATAAGAAGGTAAGCAGCATGAATGGTGCAACAGTAACTATCGACTTTAGCGCAATGTCAGAGGCAAGCTCTAACAGAGGTATTGTATTAGATGGAGATTACTGGTATTTCTACGATGTAGATATTACTGGTGCAGGAGATAACGGTGTATTGTTATCAGGTAGCTACAATGTATTTGAGTTATGCCAGTTCTATGCAAACCATGACTCAGGACTTCAGATGAGCCGTTACAATACATCATATAGCCAGCTTTCACAGTGGCCAAGCTATAACACAATCAAGAATTGTACAGCATATAACAACAAGGATGAGGCAACAGCAGAGAATGCAGATGGATTTGCTGCAAAGTTAACTTGTGGTGAAGGAAATGTATTCGATGGATGTATCGCTTACTGTAACAGTGATGACGGTTGGGATTTATATGCTAAGCCTGCAACAGGTTCTATCGGTGTAGTAACGCTTAAGAATTGTGTAGCATTTGGTAATGGTAAGCTTACAAATGGTGAAGGTTCTGCAAATGGAGATATGAACGGATTTAAGCTTGGTGGAAGCAATGGTTCATGTCCTACACCTCACGTTGTAACAAACTGTCTTGCATTCAATAATGGTGCAGCAGGATTTACAGATAACGGAAATGGTGGAAACCTTGTAATGAAGGATTGTACATCAGCAAACAATGGTGTATATTCAGCAAAGGGTAACTTTAACTGCTATAGAACAGCATCAGGAGCTACATATTCAAATCTTGTATCATATGCTGCAAGTAATGTATCTTCAGATAAGTTCAAGGGTAAGTTAGAGAATTCAGTAGTTGCAAACAGCAATGGTAAGTACTACTATGTAAGCTCAGGCTCTTACTCAGGAAGCGCAGTAAAGGATGGTACAGTAGTTTCAATTTCTGATTCAGATTTCGTAAGCACAAGCATTCCGGGATACTCAAGTGGTAAGTATGCAACAAACTACCATGAGGTATTCAGAGCAGCTGACGGAAGCGTAGATATGAACGGATTGTTTGAAATTTCAGGTTCATTGGCAGGTTATGGAGCAGGTGCTACATTAAACTAAGCCCATTTCAAATTAATATATACTAAGCAAAAGGGGAACATGATGTGTTTTAGGACATGATTGTGTTCCCTTTATGAATATAGAGAATGTGAGGATATATGAGAGGAATAAAGAAAATTAAAAAGGCAGTAGCAGGTATAACAATAGCAACTATGTGCCTTTCCATAATGCCTTTTTCGGTATTTTGTGGAATGGCAGAGGTTCAGGCAGCAACTGCACGTCAAATGGAATCTTTGAGCAGAGGCTTAGTAGCAGTAAAGACTGGTTCGGGAATCTTTCTGTCATGGAGATTGTTGGGAACGGAGAGCTATGCTACAAAATTTAATGTATATCGTGATGGCGTTAAAATAGCATCAAATATCAGTGATAGTACAAATTATATGGATAAAGATGGTTCTACAGGTTCAAAATATTTTGTTCGTTCCGTAGTAAATGGTGTTGAGTCAACGGAGTCTGATGTAATTAGTCCATGGAGTAATGGCTATAAAGATGTGCCATTAAATAAGCCCGCTAATACAAAGCTGAACGGTGAAACGGTCACATATGCAGCCAATGATGCAACAGTAGCAGATGTTGATGGTGATGGTGAGTATGAGATTATTCTTAAATGGAATCCGTCGAATGCTAAGGATAACTCACAGTCGGGTTATACTTCTAATGTTTATGTGGACTGTTATGAAATGGATGGTACACAAAGATGGAGAATTGATTTAGGAAAAAACATTAGAGCAGGTGCTCATTATACGCAGATGATTGCATATGACTTGAATGGAGATGGAAAAGCGGAAATTGCAATGAAAACAGCTGATGGTACTGTGGCAGGAGATGGTAAGGTTATCGGAAATTCTTCAAAAGATTATAGAAACTCAAGTGGATATGTATTAAGCGGACCAGAGTATTTGACTTTGTTTGAAGGAAAAACAGGAAAAGAGCTTGTTACAATTGATTATGAGCCAGCAAGAGGAAGTGTCAGTTCATGGGGAGATAACTATGGAAATCGTGTAGATCGTTTTCTTGCGGGTGTTGCATATTTTGATGGTAAGTCACCAAGCTTAGTTGTATGTCGTGGCTATTATACAAGATCCGTTATTGTTTCTTATGAGTATAAGGGAGGAAAACTCGTTAGAGAATGGATTTTTGATAGCAATAATTCCGGTAATTCATCATATGCAGCTCAGGGAAATCATAATCTGAGTATAGCTGACGTTGATAACGATGGAAAAGATGAAGTTGTATATGGTTCCTGTGTCATTGACCATGATGGAAAAGGCTTGTATTCAACCGGACATGGGCATGGAGATGCGCTTCATGTAGGAGATTTTGATCCGACTCATAATGGACTTGAGGTATATCAGGTACATGAAAATAAGGGGTCAAATATTGAAAGTGTTCAGTTTAGAGATGCAAAGACAGGTAAAACTATTTGGTCAAAGAAGTTAAGTAAGGATATTGGACGAGGTTTGATTTTAAATGTTGATCCTGACTTTTATCCATATGTTACTCTTGCAAGTAATGGAAATTATTATACAGCAGGTGGTAAGGCAGTGACATCTTCTGTGTCTGGATTGGGTATTAATTTTGCAAGTTACTGGGATGGAGACTTATACCGAGAAGGTTTGGATGGAACTACAATCAGAAAGTGGGATTATAAAAATGATACAGTAGTAACTGCATTAACGGGTTCTAATGTTCATTCATGTAATGGTACAAAATCAACACCTAGTCTTTCAGCAGATATCATGGGAGATTGGAGAGAAGAGGTAATCTGGCCAACTTCGGACGATAAGGCACTTCGTATTTATACAACAACAGATGTAACAACAGAGAAATTATATACTTTGATGCATGATTCTCAGTATAGAACAGCGATTGCTTGGCAAAATGTTGCATATAATCAGCCACCACATACTAGTTATTATATTGGTCCGGATATGGCTACACCATCTCAGCCGGCCATGTATACAGTAGGGAACTATAAATTAGGTGGTGTTACTTCATCGGGTGGTACAGAGGAGCCTTCAACACCTGTTGAGTCATCATCGGCAGTAGAGAGCTCATCAAGCTCTTCATCAGATTCGTCAACACCTTCAGTGACAGCCGCTGTTGCGCACAACTTCACAACCGATGGAAAGAATAGTAGCTTCTTTACAATTAATGGTAATTTATCTACAAGTAAGGGTTCTGTAAGCTATGGCGGATTGACACTTACACAGTGCTTAAAGATGGAATCATCTACAAGTGTTGAGTTTAAGACAACAGCAGATGCCATATTAGTATTAGTATGTAATGCTGAGAATAGCAAGAATATTAAGGTAGATGGTACAAAGTACGCATTAACAAACGGTGTATTAACACTTGACCTTACAGCAGGTAGCCATACAATTACAAAGGGCGACACAGCGAACTTGTTCTATATGGCACTTAATACAACCGGTAGTATAGAGGAATCCTCTTCAGCAGAAGAGTCATCATCAGTGGCTCCTTCGGTAGAGGAGTCATCAGAGACCCCTTCAGTAGAAGAGTCATCATCAGTGGCTCCTTCAGAAGAGGAAAGCTCAGAAGAGCCAAGCTCACCCCCTTCAGTATCTGGTGGTAAGGCATATACATTCACAGCACAGACAAACTATGAAGTGAAGTTAAGTGATTATATTTCTAATTTAAAGGCTGGAGATGAGGTAAAGATTAAAGCAACCTTAAAGGGTAACACATGGTACGGCGGAGCTGTATGTGGAAATTCAGGAAAGAATGGAAACATTTCATGGTTAAGTTCTCAGTTCTCAAGTGATGCCAATAATAATGCAGAAGCAACATTTGATATGGTAGTGCCATATTCGTCAAACGACACAGTACAGGTACAGATGTGG
>JAZNMO010000026.1:0-11024 GCA_045579665.1 Lachnospiraceae bacterium | reverse complement strand
TAAAGTGACAAAAGCAGAGTATGAGGAACATTTGGAAGAAAACTTAACAAATCTTGTAAGCAGACTAAAGAATAAGGCTTACAAACCCTTGCCATCGCTTAGGGTGTTCATTCCGAAAGCAAATGGTAAGAAACGTCCTTTGGGAATTGCTTCCTATGAGGACAAGATTGTGCAACTGGCAGTGAAGAAAATACTGGAAGCTATTTATGAACCAAGATTTCTGAACTGTATGTATGGATTCCGACCAAACAGAGGTTGCCATGATGCCATAAAGGAAGTGCATACTCAACTAAGTAACGGACACATCAATCATGTGGTAGATGCTGATATAAAAGGCTTCTTTGACCATATGAGCCACGAATGGATGATGAAGTTTCTAGAGCTTTATATCAAAGACCCCAATCTTCTGTGGTTAATCAATAAATACTTAAAAGCCGGAGTAATGACGGAGGGGGTATTTGAAGAAAGTGAAGAGGGTTCAGCACAAGGAAATATAATTAGTCCGATACTTGCAAATATCTACATGCATAATGTATTGATATTATGGTACAAGTTTGTCATTAAAAGCAATACTTTGGGAAACAGCTTTCTAGCAGTATACGCAGACGATTTTATTGCAGGTTTTCAGTATAAGGAAGATGCAGAGCAATACTATGAGTTACTAAAGGAGCGATTAAAGAAATTCAATCTTGAACTGGAAGAAAGCAAGAGCAGAATGATAGAATTTGGCAGATATGCAGAAAGCAATTCCAAACGGAAGTATGGCAAGAAACCCGAAACATTTGATTTTCTAGGGTTTACATTCTACTGTGGAAAAGGAAAGAAAAGCGGAAACTTTTGTGTGAAACTTAAAACCAATCGCAAGAAATTTCAACAAAAGCTGAAAGCAGTAAAGGAATGGTTGTATGAACACCTCACCATGCCAGTAAAGGAACTGATTGCAAAATTAAATACAAAACTGGTAGGACACTACAGATATTATGGTGTTTCACACAATATTGCCAAGATAGGAGCATTTCTGCACTTTGTACAAAGATATTTATTCAAGGTGCTTAACCGAAGATGTCATAAACAAAGTTATACATGGGATGGTTATATCGAGATGCTAAAAGTGTATCCATTGGCGAAACCGAAGATATATGTTAAGTTATTCTAGAAATGAATGTTATTATGAGGAGCCGTATGCGGGAAAGCCGCACGTACGGTTCTGTGAGGGGCTAGTGTCGTGAGGCATTAGTCTACTCGACTGTCGAAGTAATGTATTTTTTGTATCGCACTTGACAGAATGGGAGGGACAGGTATTCGCCATTGGTTGTAAGATTTTTACCATTGCAGGGCCTGTAATTTTGTTTGGTGTAGTAACAAGCTGGGTACTAGGTGTTGTTTATTGGGGATTAAAGTTAGTTGGTATTATGTAAGAATTGGGTGTCAGAAATCGTTGAAAATAGAGAGTTCTGACACCCTTTTGCTATATGGCACATCAGTATATAACGCATTTAATAAAACAAAATAAGTCGATTGTGATTTTGGAGTTTGCATATTATAATAATATTATTAAGGGCATAATAATTTAAATTTAGGACATTGTTTCTGTGCGTTTATTTCTGTTTATGCAAGTGAACATTTGTAAACACCCGTGAACAAAGAATTAAATTTAATTTATGTTGGCTGACATTTGCTATCCCTGTGTATAGAGGGAGTGTATTTGTCGGCTATAATTATGCCTTTTAGTAATATAATTACAGGAGGTATTTTGTATGGAACAAAATGATTTGATATTTATTCAGAATCAAATCGGTTATGAGTTTAATAATTTAAACTTATTGCAACAGGCATTTACCAGACGCTCTTATTCAGAAGAGCATGGTGGTGAAGACAACGAGGTTTTAGAGTTTATAGGAGACAAGGTTTTAGACTTATTTGTCGTAAAATTGTTGATTACTCAAAATAGTAATACGAACGGACTTTATAAAAAGTTTGATACGACATTGAGAAATACTTGGGCTTATATCGAGGAGAAAAAGTTTTTCCCTACTGAAGACACATTTATATGCAATTATAACGAGGCAAGATTAACAGAAATCAAGAAACTTTTGGTTCAAAAGAAAACTTTAGCGATGCGAATTGATGACCTTGGCATTGCTGATTATCTTCTAATGGGTAATGGTGATATTCAACAAAACGCCAATGAAGAAAACTCTGTCAGAGAGGATTTGTTTGAAGCAATCCTCGGTGCAATTGCAATTGACAGTAATTGGAATATGGATGCGATGGAAGATGCGGTTGAAACAATGCTTAATCCTAAAGGTATTCTCTCTGAGCATGCGGAAGAAGATTATGTTTCACTTATTCAGGAATGGTCATATAACAAAACAGGCGGAATACCGTTATATCATTGTGTAAAAGGAAGTTATGAATATTCTTATTACACCTCGTTTGATGGAATTTCGCAAGGATGGAAAGATTTTAATGATCAAGAAATATATAAAACGAAATTCCATTGTCTTTTAAAAATAGACGATAACCTACCTGTTTTCAGAGGGTTTGGACAGTCCAAAGCAGAAGCAAGAAGAAACGTCTGTAAGGTTGCATATGAGTATTTATCAAAAGAAGGTCTATGGCTATCGATTCGTGATGAAATAGATCATCCGAATAAAGATGATGCTATTAATCAGTTAGAGATATTGGCTCGACGTCATTATTTTTCAGTTCCTACTTATGATTTTAAACAAACTTATGACAAGGATGGTAATCCTATCTGGGAAAGTGTTTGTCGGATAACAGAGAAAGACAAAGCTTTTTCTGCGAAGTCTACCACAAAGAGAGATGCGAAGAAATCTGCAGCGTACAAAATGTTACAATATGTACTGGAGCATTAAGGAGAAAGAACGACGCCGATTTGGAAATGATGACGATGAATGGTAGAAGGTGTTGTTTATTGGTTAGGCAAAGTGCTAGGAATAGTTTAGTAGATTCTACTAAACTATTCCTGGCTTGCTTTTTTTGATGAAGAAAATGTGATATGCTAGGCTTATGGGGAACCAAGTACTGTAATAAAGGAAGTAGCATTATGAAGTACAAGACCAGTGATTTATCGAAGATGCTGAATGTATCAGCCAATACAATACGAAGATTTGCAGAGAAGGGATATCTGAGTCCACAGAGGGATGATGATAACCAGTATCGTTATTTTGAAAATTCGGATGTAGAGAAAACTACATATATTAGCAAATATCGTAAGATTGGATTTGGACATGAGGAGATAGCCGATATGTTCCAGTCTGATTTATTTGGTAATTGTGCAATCTATGAAAAGAAGATGGCGGAGCTGGATAAAGAGATTATGCGGCTTAAGTTTCATAGGCATATGCTTAAGGATGACATTAATCTGATTCAAAGAAGTAAGGTCTATGGTGAGGAATTTCAGGAGAAGGACTGTGTACCATTGTATTACGTTTCTTATAAGACGGAGCGGAAGATGAGAACAGATAAGAACTGTACCGAAGAGGTGCATAGATTTTTATATGACTTTCCTGAAATCCGCTATGTTTATATTGTCAGAAAGGAAGATATCCTACAGCGACAGATACGATATGAAGAGGCAATTGCTATCAGGGAAGAACTAGTAGATTATTTACAACTGGATGTAAGTAATGAAGTGATTGAGTATTATCCGCAGCATAAAAGTATTATGCGTGTAGTCAGGCTTCCCATTGATTTTAGAGATGAGAATGTGACGGAAAGCTATGATGTGAAGTCGTTGCTGTATGATAATTTTTTTGAATATATGAAAGAAAACGGTTATACCCTGGCGGGAGATGCCGTCGGTGTTAAGATAGGTTTCTCTAAGGAGGAGGGACAGGAGATGCAGTATATCCTGTTTAGTATGCCCGTAGATTTGAAGAAATAGTTATAAATAAAGGAACCATTGGATATTTTAGACAAAATCCATGGTTCTTTTTTTCATATTGTTTCATTGACTGTTACACTATGTCATACTTTACAATCGAAATTACGCAGGATTACACAATAGTGGGAGGAAATAGTTAATGAACAGCAAAATCAAACGAATTTTGCAGCGTGCGTGGTGTTTGTTACTAATCGTTGCCTTAGAAGCAGGCAGTGTACTTGGTAACATCGGAACACTGACAGTGAATGCTGCAGACGGCAGAAAGATTGATGTTTGGGACTTTGGCGGTGTGGAGGAAGCCGACACAGCTCTTTACAACAATCAGATTACAGCAAGTGATTGGGATAATTGCGCAAATGTAGGAGCAGACGGTAAGTTTGCAGCCGGTACTACAACATTTGGTGATTTGACCATTACACACAATGCAAATGACAGACTTTACAGTTCTTCAAGCAAGAACTACGGAAGCAGCGCTTTGGCATTGACAGCTTTTGAAGACGGTTACACAGCAAACGGTATGTACTATTGTAATGGTACAGGTGGTTCTAACAGAAGACATCTGACTGTTGAGAATGTACAGGCAGGCGATGTGATTACCGTATACATGGGTTCTTCTAATAAGAAGGAGGAGACAATCCACTTCCTTTATATGGGAGCAGATGCGGTACAAGATGATACTACATTGATTGAAGCTGCACCTGGTAAGTATTCCTTTGTAGCGCAGTATACAGGTACTTATAAGCTTTATGCTGAGACAGCAGGCGGTGCTAAGCCTATCTTTAACAGATTGGTAAGAATTCCCGGCGTGCTTGTGACAGGAAGCATTGATTTCGCCGGAGCAACAGGCGAGTATGTTGTGAAGTTTGTAAATAACACAACAGGTCAGGAAACAGTGGCAGCTGTGAATGGAACAGAGTACAGTGCGATTCTTGCAGCGGGCTATGAATATACAGCAGTACTTTCAGGAGCAACAGGCTTTGGTTTTACCAATGACAGCAAGAATGTTGCAACATCAGCAAGTGAAGTATTGTCCGGTAAGAGTAATGTAAATCTTGTAGTAGAAACAAAGTCTACTTACAAATTTACAGGTAATATTACAGGCTTTGCAGCAGATTATAATATTTCAGGATTAGGTGTTAAGTTAGTGCCACCTGCAGATACAAACTTTGATGCAGTAGAGCTTGCAATTGCGTCAGATATGAGCTTTTCTGCTTTATTGGAGCCTGATGTAGAGTACACATTTGTATTATCAGGTGTAAATGATTATGAGATTGTAAGCAGCACAACACTTTCATCTAATACAGCAGTGAATGCAGATATTACAGTTGCATTAAAGCCAATCTATGCAGTAACAGGTAACTTCCTTGACTTAAATGCGGGAGTAGCAGGCTTGTTATTTACAAATGTAGAGGATGGCTATACATATCTTGGAACTGTTACAGAGAATGGTTATACAGCAGCTCTTAGAGATGGTGCTTATGAGGTAACTGCAACAGTTGACAACTACAGAACAACAACTCATGTAGTAGTAGACGGTGCAGCAGTTTCTAAGGATTTATTATTTGTTTATACAGGAGAGAAGGCTGCTTTACCATTGGTGAAGGACCTTTATGTTGGTTATAGTGACAAGGCAAATAACTACGCTACTGTAAGTGAAGCAGTGGCAGCAGCTAAGCTTATGAATCCTGCAAGCGAGGCTGACAGAATTACAGTTCATATTGCTCCGGGAACATACCGTGAGCAGATTAAGGTAGATGTACCATATATCAGCTTTGTAAATGATGAGCCTTCTCGTGAGGTTAAGCTTACATGGTATTACGGTATTGGCTATAAGTATTATAGTGCAGATGCAACAGGCTTCTATAATGCAGAGAATGCATATGACCAGTATGCAAAGAACAGCGTTGCTAACTGGGGAAGTGCAACACATCTTTCTAAGAACTCTACAGGCTTTAAGGCTGAGAATATTACATTTGAGGCATCCTTTAACAGATACCTTACAGATGAAGAGCTTGCAGATGGTGTAGAGTTGGATGGTTCTTCCACTACTTTCGTAAGAAAGTATGGAGTGGATGTTACTTCTAAGGCATCTACAGAGCGTGCAGCGGCTATCTACGTTGGTGCAGACCAGACAGAGTTCTATAACTGTACCTTCTTAGGAAGCCAGGATACACTTTATACAGGTGGTTCTAATGTACATTCTTACTACAAGGATTGCTTCATTGAAGGTAATACAGACTTTATCTTCGGTGACGGTAATGTAGTATTTGATAACTGTGAGATTAGCATTTATGGCTACAGCACAGGAAGTGTTGGCGGATATTTAACAGCAGCAAAGGATGAGGCATCATTAGGATACTTATTCCGTAACTGTGTGGTATCAGCAAATGATAAATTGACAGCATCTCCAAGCTACTGGGGTAGACCTTGGGGAGCAGGTGCAAAGGTTACCTTTGTAAATACAAAGCTTGAGACAGCAGATTTGATTACAGCTGTGGGTTGGACAGATATGTCAGGCAACAAGGCTGCAAATGCAAACTTCGTTGAGTATAATACAACTGCTCTTGATGGTAAGACAGTAGATACTTCTTCACGTATCAGCGGAACAGTAGCAACTGAGTATCCTGCAGCAGCAGTAACAGAGTATTTCGGAACATGGACACCAAGCTATTATGTGGCAGAGGAGGCAACAGTTTCATTCGCAACTGCTCCTTACTTAATTGATAATGGCGATATTAACGCTCCATATCCGGGACACACATTGACAGCATGCTACTCTCTTGGAGCAGCAAATGATGCAAACGATGCATCAGTAATTTCTTGGTACAGAGTAAGCGGTACAACAGAAGAATTGGTAAAGACAGCATCAGCAACAAGCGATAAGAACTACACAATCACAGCAGCAGATGCAGGTGCTACAATTAAGGTTGTAGTAACACCTATGACAATTAGTGGTGTGGCAGGTAGTGCAGCAAGCTACACTATGGAAGCAACAGTAAGAGAAGGCTATGAGAATCCGGATGCATCTGATACAGATATCGCATTAGGTGATGGCGTAAATATCTTCCTTGCAGGAGATTCTACAGTGAAGGATTACTCCGCAGCCGGTATGTATATGTCAAGCGGAGCACAGAATGAAGGCTCATGGGGAGAATTCTTACAGGAGTTCTTTGATGAGGACGTTGTTAAGGTTATTAACTACGCTAATGGTGGTAGAAGTACAAGAAACTTTATCAACGAAGGTTCATTAGACAAGATTGCAGCAAATATCGGAGAGGGAGATTATCTCTTTATTCAGTTCGGTCACAATGACTGCGCAAATGGTTCAGGTTATTTAGAGGACAGATATGTACCGTTAGGAACACCTGATGCAAACGGTATCTACCCAACAACAGCAGGAACAGAGGTCGCAACGCCTTCTTCCTTAACAGCTAAGTATGGAGATACTTATTACTCATATGACTGCGGTGGTACCTTCAAGTGGTATTTGACACAGTATATTGAGGTAGCAAGAAGCAAGGGAGCAATTCCTGTATTGGTAACTCCTGTTTCAAGAATGTATTACACAAGTGATGGTACAATTAAGACTCATCATGATTCAACAGATACAACAACAGGTACATATGTATCAAGCAACAATGCTTATGTAACAGCGTACGAGCAGTTAGCAGCAGAGCAGAATGTATTATTAATTGATGCCTTCACATTAACTAAGAATATGTATGAGGCAGCATATGCAGCTGATGCAACAGCAGCAAGCGGTGTGAGCACATATGGTTCACAGGTAATGGCAGCAGGAGATAAGACACACAGCAATAAGTTAGGTGGATTTATTTCAGCAGCTTACATGGCACAGGCAATTCAGAAGATGAATCTTAACATTTCTCTTGCAGTGCAGATGCCTTCACAGGTACTTGGTGAGACTACAAGCGGACAGACAGTATTTACAGTAAACGGAAGCAATCAGCTGACAGCTTATGCACAGGATAGCAGCTTTGCAACAACAGCAGACTATTGGACAGCTGTTGGTCAGACAGTAATTAATGAGATTGGTGGCGAAGAGGTTGTTCTTCCGGATGCACCACAACCGGATACAGAGCATGTAGCAAAGACAGATGCTAAGCTTTGGGTTATCGGTGATTCAACAGTATGTGCATTTAACGATGCATATTACTATCCAAGATATGGATATGGTACACAGATTGGCAATTATCTTGACGGATGCTATGAGGTGAAGAACCTTGCATTATCAGGAAGAAGTTCATTAAGCTTCTTAAGCGAGAATAACTATGCAACACTTATGTCTGAGATTAAGGCCGGCGATGTATTGGTAATTGGCTTCGGACATAATGATGAGAAGGCAGAAGCCTCTCGTTATACCAATCCAAATGGTGATTACACAACACCTGGTTCATTTGCATATGTTTTATATGAGAACTATATTAAGCCTGCACAGGCAGTTGGCGCAGAGGTTATCCTTTGCACACCAATCGTAAGAAGAACAACAGAGAGTACATTTAGTAACTCACAGATTCATATTACAAGCACATCTGTAGTGGATGGCGTAACATATGAGGGCGGTAACTACGCACAGGCAATTATTAACCTTGGTCAGTCAGTAAATGTACCTGTAGTAGATTTAACAAGCTTAACAAAGGATATGTATTTAGAGTTAGGTGCTGCAGAGACATTATATCTCCATGCATGGACTTCTAAGTCAGAGAACAGTGTTGATAATACACACTTAAATATTTACGGTGCGAAGAAGGTAGCTTATCTCTTTGCAAAGGCTGTACAGGATACAACAGCAGAGTTAGCTTCTCATATTGTATTAGGTACAGAGCCTACAAAGGCTGCAGATTTGACATCAAATCCTGACTATGTAGAGATTAGCTATGATAACAACCTTGCACAGAGTACACTTTGGGAAGATTACAGTGTATTCAAGGGTACTGTATTTGGTAATGTCGGCGGTGCATCTAAGATTAATACATCAAACTTTACACTTGGTGCAGATGATAACGGCAACATGAGAATTGCAGCACATAACGGTAATGGTAAGATTGCATCAACAGCAGATGGTTTCGCAATGTACTATTACAAGATTCCGGTAGGAAAGAACTTTACATTAAAGGCAACTGCTACAATTAATTCAATGGATTCTAACCAGCAGGTTGGATTTGGTCTAATGGCAAGAGATGATATGTACATTGATAAGAATGATACAGCTATTCTCTCTGACTATGTGGCAGCAGGTACATTAGGTAATGGCGTTAACTGCTTTAATCGTCGTTCTACAAAGCTTACAAAGGGTCCTGCTCTTACAACAGAGACCTTGGCAGCAGGTAACAGCTACGACTTAAAGATTGAAAGTAATTCAGATGGATATGCATGTACATTTGGCAATGAGCCAACTCAGACAGGCGGATTTGACTTCCAGCTTACAAGTGTTGATTCACAGTATGTATATGTAGGTATGTTCGTTTCAAGAAAGGCAGATATTTCATTCAACAATATTTCACTTATCGTAGATGGTGAGGTAGTTGTAGGAAATGCAGATGAGACACCAGATGAGGAGGAAAGCTCATCAACAGAGGAAAGCTCGTCAACAGAGGAAAGCTCATCAGTAGAGGAGAGTTCATCAACAGAAGAGAGCTCATCAACAGAGGAAAGCTCATCAACAGAGGAGAGCTCATCAGTAGAGGAAAGCTCATCAACAGAGGAGAGTTCATCAACAGAAGAGAGCTCATCAGTAGAGGAAGAGTCATCAAGTGACGTAGAGTCTTCAACAGAGGAGGAGTCATCAAGTGATGTAGAGTCTTCGACAGAGGAGGAGTCATCAAGCGAGGAAGAGTCTTCAACAGAGGAGGAAAGCTCTAAGGCTCCTGAAAGCTCATCTTCAAGCAGTAAGCCTTCTTCAGGCTCAAATACTTCTTCAAGCGCAAATACTTCTAAGCCGGCAGCTTCTATTGTAATTATTGAAGAAGAGGCAGCACCTCTTGCTGAAATGCTTACAATTGGTAATGTTGAGTACATTAACGTAGATATGCAGAAGCAGACAGCATTAAGGAAGGATTTGTTACAGAAGTATTATGGTAAGAATTCTAATATGCTCTTACATTTTAGAAAGAATGTAGGTTTCAGCTTAGATATGACAACAGTAAATGCAATTGCAAATGAGGTTGAGTTAGGCTTAGATGTAACAGAGATGTCTACATTCGCAAAGGGCTTCAAGACCTTGAAGCTGACACCTGCTAAGGCAGCTAAACTGCCATATGCTTTAGGTATGCATGTACATGTTGGTGCAGAGTATGAAGGCAAGTTCGCTTATGTATTTGCAAAGGATGCAGTAACAGGCGAATATAGCAGACAAGGCGTATTAGCGGTTAATGAAATCGGTAATATCGGCTTCTATTTAGCAGAAATGACAGAGATTATGATTTTGATTGCTGAGTAAGACATTATCTATTATCTGGGGGAAATAAAGGGTAGGCGTTCCGTAAGGGACGCTTATTCTTTTGCGTAAATTATGGGGGATAGTATGTTTTATGTAAATTTAGGTTTGTCAAGCTGACGGACGGCACTCTGCCCTTCTCCACGAAACGGTCTATGGTTTAATGCAAAAGTAGACGCTACGAGTAGAGTTTTTCTAAGCGTTTTTATTTAAATGTCCTAAGACGTACGCAACCAGCCCATATTCGGCGTCCATGCCTCACTATGTGCCTGCCGCCTTCATCCAAGCGGCGGCTTGCTATATACTCTAAAAACGCCAAGAAAAACTAGCTACTCTTCGCAATACTTTTGCTTATAAATCCATAGACCGTTTCTTGTGTGAAGAAGGGCAGAGTACCTGTGCATTTCCTAAAACTGTATGAAAGCATTCAGACTTATTAATCAATTAAATTTAGATTTAGCTGAGCTCTCTCGGCGCCCGCCCTAACAGGTTTCATTCGAAAGCGAGAGCTCTGGGCTTAGAGTTTCTAGGTGCTTTTATTTTAGTGTTCTCTATGTACGGAACCGGCATATATTCGCCGTCCATGGCTTAAAATATGCCTTCTGCCTCCGTCCAGTCGGCAGATTCCTATATATCCTAAAAGCACTAAGAAAATCTAAC
>JAZNMO010000025.1:0-49214 GCA_045579665.1 Lachnospiraceae bacterium | reverse complement strand
GCGAAGCAATGAAGATACTAAAACAATTTGTGAAATATTTTATTATCTTGCAGATGAACTTGCAGATATAACATTCAACCATTCATTCCAAATACTAATGCAGGCAATGCTTGATACAATAACGGAATTCTTTCATATAACGGATGAACAGTTGGCTGATTTTACATCCAGCTTTGTTAATCGACTTCCAAAATACCTAAGGTTTTCTCTAGGTTTCATTTCCGAGGTATAAATCAATAAAATATTGGCTGTAATATAGAGTTTTCAAGGTACAAACGTTAATTCAAGTGTGGGAAGTTTGAGTCAGTAATTATATTAGGCAGTACACATTCTCTTTAGAATGCGAATCAGACGGAAAGCTATATCAAATTCCATTAGAGGAAATCTTCTATATGGAAACAGTGGACAGCAAGACCTTTCTCTATACCAAGGAGCATACTTACCTCTGTCGTCAGAGCCTGACTACCTTAGAAGACAGATTAAAACATATGACCTTTGTACGAGTCAGCAAAAGCTGTATCTTAAACATCAGTCACCTGAAATGTGTCGCACCATTTGTGAATCATCGTCTCAAAGCTGAACTTACAAATGGCGAACAGCTGATTATTTCCAGAAATTATATCGATGCCCTCAAAGCGCAATTAAGAAAATAGGAGGATTTCATTATGAAGAAATTAATAAAAAACTACTTTACATCTGCATGCATTACCTTTACTCTTTCCATGCTTGGTACAACAATCCTTAACCTTATCAATGGCTATTCATACCAAAGCAACGGATGGATTCTTGTGCTCTTTGGATTTATCGTGTTAATTGACTTAATCGATTATGGTTTAAGCTATATTGACTTTAGTTCCTATAAGGCATACTTCATTGTTGAACTGATACTAACCTATGCTCTTATGCTGGCTGCAGGCTACTTTGGACACTGGTTCTCCTTTACCTTGGTTAGTCTAATAAGCGTAAGTATCATCTATCTTTTGGTCTACTGCTGTGTTCACAGGTATTTTTATAAGATGAGAAGCTATGAAGCTGATGAGATTAATCAGCTGATTGCAGATAAATAGAAGAAAACTTATCAAACAGCATAAAAGGCAAACAGCACTATCAACTGTTTGCCTTTTATACTCTTTATTCTAATGTTCTAAGAAACACCTTCAACTCCTCATATCCGCCCTGTGGGTACTTGGAAATATCCTGCTCCTTCTTATTAATCAGGTCATTTGTTAATAAAAATACCTTCATACCAAGTGTCTCGGCAATCATATCCTCCGCTACATCGTTACCAACCATAACACATTCCTCGGGCTGACAGCCTATCTTCTCGCAAATCTCTACATAATACTTAGGATTCGGCTTACAATAAGAGGAATTCTCATAGGTTGTAATCAATTCAAAAGCATCCTTATCAAGTCCTGCCCAGCGTACGCGCGACTCTGTTGCAATACTTGGGAATAGAGGATTGGTTGCAAGAATTACCTTTCTTCCATTCTCTCCTGCAAGCTCTACCACTTCTTTAGCTGCTGCGTCAAACCCACAAATACTCTGCACCTCTTGAAAATCATTGGCATAAAAATCCTCAAAAACAGGCAAATCTCCTAATGCCTTCTCGCCGTATATCTTCGTAAACGCAGCCCAGAACGCATCTTCGTTCTTCATACTGCCATCATTCATCACCATCGCGCCTGTACTCTTCCAAATATTATCTACCAAAGTCTCAGGGTCATATCCTACTTCTGCCAGCTTCTTTGCCAGCAGTTTAAAATATCCATGCACAAACTTATCATAATCCATCGGAAGTAATGTTCCGTCCAAATCAAATAACACTGCTTTAATTGTCATCTCGTTCAACCTACTCTCTCATTCATAAATCATTCTTTTATTTTGACATATTTTATAACAGATGGCAATGGCAACTAGTGCGAGTTTCACAGATGAACGAGCAGAATACAATATGAAATTTTGAGCAGTTTGTATATATACGAAAAAAGTATTGTTCTATATACAAAAATTAGCGTAATATGGTCATTTTCATTGTAAAAAAAGACATAATTGTATGTATAGAATAAAACCAATGAAATACATACAAAAAATGGAGAAATTATGTATATGAAATTCAAATTATTTTCTATATATACAAAAAGACACAAGGCAGGCTAAACTTATGCCAAAAAAAGCTGAAACCTCACGATTTCAGCTTTTCTAAGAATTTTTTACAATCTCTACATGTTCTTAACTATTCTTATAAATCTCTTTAATATAGTTCAAACAGGCAACTGCATTATCAGGCTTAGTATCCTCCAAGGTTGCATGCATGAAAGGCTTCTCCTTCTTCATATAAGGAATAATCTTATCCCAATGTGCCTGTCCCTGACCAACACCAACGGACTTGAGCTTTCCATCTTCGATAATAAAATCCTTTACATGAAGGACTGCTACATCCTTACCTAGAAGCTCAATCGCCTCTGCAAAGATTTCATCCTGCTTCTCATAATTATAAATCTCAAGAAGATTCACAGGGTCAAGAATGATTCTAAGATTAGGAGAATTAATCTCATCCAATACTCTTCTTGCACGAACAGGATTGCATACGATATGTCTTACAACAGGCTCGATTGCAAGTAATACGCCCATCTGTTCAGCATACTTCACAACAGGTCTAAGATTCTTAATGAAAATCTCTAATGCTTCTTCTGACCAACATGCCTCCTCAAACTTGTACTCAACGTTTGGAGCACCTGTCTCAGTACCAACAACACCAACCCCTAAGTGTGCTGCAAAGCGGATATGTGCCATATATTTATCCTGAATTGCCTTAAGCTGAACAGGGTCAGGATTGGCAAGATTCAAATAACAGCCTAATACTGCCAAATCTACCTCATTCTTCTCAAATACTCTCTTAAGATACATCGCGTAGCCCGGTGTCAAAGCACTATCTGCTACGGAGTTCTCGCTGATAACCTTTGATAAAGCAACATGTGCACAGGCAAAGCCCTGCTCACGAACTGCCTTAACTCTTTCTTCAATCGGTACATTAACCGCATCATGTAATCTAATACCAAACTGCATGTTTGTAACCTCCAGTCATACTAAAATCATTATTTTCATTCTAAGCTAAGAAAGCTTGCATTTCAACCGCCTTAGTCTGTATTTCTATGCAAAAACAAGCACTCTAATATATCATCCAAATTCTCATCATGCCAGCAATGTACACCCTCATGAATATCATGCATAACTAAGTCCGTCTTATGGTAGACCTCATAAGCCTTCTTAATAATATCTAACTGCTCATAAACATTATGCAAGCCTCTTGGCCCATTCAGATGGTCGCCACGACATGACTGCACAACTAATGGTCTGGGAGCTATCAGCGAAGCAATATCTCCCATATCAAAATGCTCCCACAGATGAGGCACATAGTTACAATTACAATTGCCATTCAATAACTGTAAAGAATCCTTAAATCCATACATATAGCCGCTGATACACACGCCTGCCACTCTTTCATCCAAAGCAGCCAAATACAAGGCCTGCATCCCTCCGCCCGAGAAGCCAACACAGCCTATATTCTCTGTATTCCACTCTCTGCGCGTCTTGATATAGTCAATGGCACGCATCAAATCCCAGGTACAAAGTCCTGCAACCGTCATTCCCAAAGGCTCTGCCATATGTGCCAGATGAAAGCAGGTTGAATTCATAAAAGACTTCTTGTTATCATTCTGCAAGGCTTCATCCCTACGCTCACCAAAGCCTCTGGCATCAGGACAAACTGCCACATAGCCCTTCTTTACAAGCTGCATACCATAGTCATAGTTAAATCGCTTAATTGCTTCTACGACATCCTCATCCTCATAAAAGCCTGCTACAGAATACTTACCTGCGCCCTGATGTCCCGGCGGTGCCAGTACTACTCTTGGCTTTTCACCTTCAAATTCAGCCGGAATCAAGATATACATTGGCATCCAGACATCCTCTTCTGTCTGAATGACAACCTTCTCTCTGACAATTCCTCCGTCCAGTGTCACAACCTCTTCCACTCTCGCTTCTAGAGGCACACTGTCCATCTTATCCATTCCAAGAAGAAAAGAAAGCGTCTTTCTTGACGCCTCTCTCCACTCTTCAAACTCAACTACTGTATTTCCTTTGAAATAATCCTGTCTTGCATATCTGTCATATTTCTTCTGCATATTTGCAAGACTTCCGTAATATTTTGTTATCTGCATGAAATACCCTCTCTGAATTCATGTAAACGCAAATTGATAATAATCAAACCTATCTTCTAAAAACCGAGCACCTGTTCCTTCGTGTATTCAGCCGCCTCAGTCTCAGTAAGCATCTTTACAAACGGTGCTCTCTCATCACTTGCACCCTCACCAAAGTTGCCATACTCTGCAAAATACATCGTCTCCCAAGCATGCTTCTTATTCCAGTCATCCCAGCCCTCTTTCTTAATATGAGGACCAATCTCTGAATTCATAATCACACACTTAGCGTGGTCTCTCCAAGGACGACCAAGATAACCGCTTTCCTTCGGGCAATCGCTTGTAAATCTACAGTGATTAAACACATAACCATACTTCATACCTTCATAAGTAGAAGGTGCTGTCACAAAGCCCTTGGGATTACCTTCTCGATTCTTCATGAATATCTCACAGTTCTCAAAGTAAGCCGTCGCACTACCAAAGATAAAGTCAATATTACCTGCAATATAGCAGTCCTTATAATAATGTCTGCCATGCACTCTCGGTGCAAACTCCTTTGGCCCCTTAAATCCTCCCGGTTGCATCTCCTTTAATGGCAATGGTGCTGTAAAAATCGTATCCTGATGTCCGTCAAAACGGCAATTCTCAAAGATAAGCTCATCACCATCTGCATAGAGAGCCAATGCCTGACCAACCACTTCCCCCTGACCTGCATCATTTCTAAAGGTAATATTTATCGCTTTAAAATGATTCGCATCTATAAACACAGAAGGTGTTCTAAAGGTTCCTCTCTTATCACCGTCCTCCAGCAAATCAAAAGCTCCGTCACCATACACAAGAACAGTATTCTCAGCATCCATACCAATGAATGTGATATGGTCCTGACTTACTACGATACGCTCTCTGTACTCACCCGGTGCAATATGGATATAAACTTCCTTACCATCAAACTGCTTTGCATATTCCAAGGCATGCATAACCTCACTAAACTCTGCATCCTCTCTTTGGGATACGTAGATTTCCTTAATATCTGCCATAAGAAATTCCTGACTTTCCTTATTTCTCTAATCTTAACATCTCAGCATATGCTAATAAGAAAGGAGCTGTTCCCTTCGCATCATCCTTAACAATCGGCTCTGACATATAGTATTCATAAGAACCATCACGTCTTCTATTATCCTCCGGTCCTAAACCTGCCACAAGACAGATACCACCAAGGCTCATATTACCATCTACCTCAGATAAGTACTTATCACAAATACCATTAAATGCCTTAATACCATACTCTCGGTATTCCTCAGGTAAAAGACCAAGTCTTACACCCTTTAATAAACTATATGCCATAATAGAGCTTCCGCTTGTCTCTAAATAATTCTTCTCTCTTCCGGGGAAGTTTGGCACCTGATACCACATTCCCTCCGGTGACTGGAACTTCAGCATTGCATCCATGTAATCACGATACATCTTTAACAAATGGTCATAATCCTTATAGTTCTTATCAGCCAAGCTCAAAGTATCAAGAAGAGCCATAGCAAACCAACCTAGTGCACGAAGCCAGAAGTTCTGAGAAAGTCCTGTCTCCTTATCGCACCAGAAAGCTTCTCTTGAGCAATCATATGCATGATAATAAAGTCCTGTCTCTTCATCCTTAAGATTCTTTTCTACATTAAAGAACTGATTGAAGATATCTTCATAATTCTTCTTATCATTAAAACGATTCTCATACTCCATATAATAAGGCTGTGCCATATATAAGCCATCAAGCCATACCTGATTCGGGTAAATCTGCTTATGCCAGAAGTTTCCCTCTGCTGTTCTGGGCATTTCTAAAATCTGCTCATAAATCTTAGCTGTCGCCTTGGCATACTTCTCCTTACCGGTCAAATCATATAATGTAAAAAGATTCTTACCCTCATTAATATTATCAATGTTAAGTTCATCCTTATGATAGCCTCTAATCGTACCATCCTCCTCAACACGATAACCAATATACTCCTCAGCAAACTCAAAATACTTCTGATTCTCAGTTACCTTATATAACTCTAATAAGGACATAATCATACATCCATCAATATAATCCCAAGTTGCCTTCTTTCCTGCACGAATCTTCTCAATATTCCATACAGGCTCCTCCAATGTACTTCTGTCAATTAAACCATTTACATACTTTTCTACGATTTCAATTGCCATTTCTTATACCTAAGCCTTTCTTTATTATTTAATATAACTATCAATGCCCTCTGTAATTACTTCGTCGCCATTATGTCCTGTTACTGTCACATTTCTAAGCTCAAAAGTCTCAATATTCTTTGCAAAAATACCTGTATTTGTCTGCTCATCCACACCATCCATCATAGCTGGTACAAATGGTGTTGGATTCTCTGTAAAGGAGAAATTAGCATTTTCAAAGATTACATGATGAATCTTCTGCTCCGGAAGACCATACATATAAGAAGCTGCCGCATGACAGTTTGTAGCCTCTAAGTTCTTGAACATAAAATCACCAAGGTAAGGTGTTCTCTCATCTACCGGATGGAACTCCTTAGACTGTACGTACTCTGAATGTCCGTCCCAATCACAGAAATAGAAGGAATTCATAACAACAGGTGTCTTTACATGGTCCATAATGATATTCTCAAATTTAATACCTGTTACGATAGCATCCTTACCACGTCCACGTCTCGTCTTAATACGAAGACCTCTGTCAGTATGAAGGAACAAGCAATTCTCAACATTCAAGTTCTTTACACCGCCTGCCATCTCACTACCAATAGTAATCGCACCATGCCCATCTCTCATGCAGCACTGTCTGATAGTCAGATTCTCAGATGGAGTCTTGTACTTAGCTCCCATATAAATCTTACCTGACTTAATGGCGATACAGTCATCACCTACTGAGAAGTAAACACCAATAATATCCACATTCTTACATGACTCTGGGTCAAGACCGTCTGTATTTGGTGAATCCTGTGGTCCAAGTACGGAAATACCGATAAATCTGAGGTCCTGTGAGAAATATGGGTGAATATTCCATGAAGGACTGTTCTGAACTGTAATTCCATGAACCACTACATTCTTACAGTTATTTAAGAAGAGCATTCTCGGTCTCCATGCAATACGCATTACCTTCGCATCATGCCACCAGTTCTCACGGCTTGCACATCCATCAATAGTACCCTGTCCTGTAATCACTACATTCTCAACATTAATACCTGTAATAATACCCGCAAACATATCAAGAGGGTCTCCCTCCCAAGTACCAAGCAAGTACTCCTTCTTGGGGTCTACACACTCAATCTTACCAGGTAAAATCGGGAACTTTGTTCTATCTGTAAACGCTGATAATACAGCATCCTTACCAATCTCTAATACCAAGTCACTCTTTAAGAAAAGAGGATAAATCTTATATACACCTGCCGGAATATATACTCTTCCACCCTTTGGACATGCATTAATTGCACACTGAATGAAAGCGGTATCATCTGTTTCTCCATCACCCTTTGCACCAAAGTCCTTAACATTTAATGTTACATACTCGTCATTAGTCGTAACAGTAAACTCCTCTGTCTCCTTGTCACCACATACAACCTTTACCTTATAAGTTGTTGCAGGTGCTAATCCAAATACCGTTGCCACATTTCTATTGCTCTTCTCTGCTACAGCGCCATTTACATAGATTTCATGCTCTGTCTCAGAGGAAAAATATCCGTTGTCCTTAAGCTCTACAACAAAGGAAGTTGCAGTTGTGTAAATAATTTCGTAATTCATATATATCCTCCATCTCATCCCGATGCACATAAAGTGCACATTGTATTTTTAGCATAGCATATTTTACTTCAAATATCCACCACAAAATGTAAGCGTTTACAGTGCGACTGAACTGTTATGTTACTTAACCTCATACTGAAATTTATCACGACTTTTCCTGAATTCTCTTGGCGATACCTTCTTGATTTTTCGAAATGCATCTCCAAAATAATTACTGTCCATATAACCGCATTCCTCAGAAATCCTCGTAATACTCCAATCCGTTGACACCAAAAGCTCACAAGCGTGTCTGATTCGTACCATATTTAGATATTCCTTAAACCCAAAGCCAGTTACCTGCTTGAATCTTCTGGAAAAATAAGAATCACTCATACCATACTTGTCAGCAATACCCGGCAATGTAATCGCTTCCATAAACTTCAAATTAATATACTGTGCTGCAGACTCCATCTCTCGGTCCTCTATTCCAAGCTCATATACGTCCTCATCCATCTTTATACTGTACTGTTTCTGACAACGTATAATAAAAAGGATAATCTCCTCACAATACAAATAGCACAACGTATCCGACAGCTCATCTTTCCCTTGATACTCTGTAAGCAGCTTCTCAAACAGCCTCTCTAATTCGCCTCTCTTTTCAACCGGTATGGATAAATGTCTATGCTGGAAGCACTGTTCAAACTTCACCATTCCAATGCTAGTCTGCAATCTTCTCACAAAATCATCATCAAAGCACATGGCAAATCGCTCATGCTCACTTCCTTCACCATAAAAAGTCGTTCTATGAATCTCTCTCTTTGGAATCAACATGATATCACCGCTTTTAATACGATAACTCTTACCATTTAGGAAAAATCTTCTTTCCCCCGATACCAAATAATAAAATTCATAAAACGGATGATAATGCTCATTCTGCATCTCAAAGGTCGCTTCTCTTTTAATCTTTGTTATCTTAAACACACAATCTCCCTCTCCACATTTTATCATTTCTATTATAACAAGTTTTCAGTGGTTTTTGCAATATTGTTCATTAAATATGTAGTTATTACTGTATTTATGTTGTATCATATAAGAGTCGGCTTGGAATGTCAATCCTTTTTTTACCAAATCTAACCCTTGCCGTAAGAGGTGTATATTATGAAGAAAAAATTTAATCCCGAGTTAATTTTAAAGGGAAACATGCTACAGGCAATTCTATCCATAGCAATTCCTGTTGTGATTAATTCCTTTTTACAAACCATGTATAATCTGACCGATACCTACTGGCTTGGAAAGATTGGTACAGAACAGCTCGCTGCCATTAATCTGGTAACTCCTGTACAAAATATGATATTGAATTTTGGTTCCGGTATCACTGTGGCTGGTGCTGTCCTAATTTCTCAATTCATAGGTGCTAAGGACTATAAGAATGCCAACAGCATGGCAAATCAAATCTTTGCGTGTGCCATGATTTTTGCCTGCGCCTGTGCAGGTATCTGTTTTGTTGCAACACCTGCTATCGTAGCATGGCTTGGTGCTGAAGGCATCACCTTTACCTATAGCAAAACCTACCTTCAAATCGTTGTTTTAGATATGCCGCTTTTATATGCGATTAATATTTATAGTGCTACCAATCAGGCACAGGGCGATACGGTTCGTCCCATGCTTTTGAATTTCTTAGGTATCGTTATTAATATGATACTTGACCCGTTATTCATGGTTGTCTTGGATTTAAATGTAGCCGGTGCAGCCCTTGCAACACTCCTTGCCAAGGCACCATCTGCAGTCATTGCCTTCTATGCATTAAATCGCAAGGAAAAGGCGGTTCATCTGGATTTAAAGCATCTTCGTTTCGAAAAGGATAAGCTTCTCTCTATCTTAAGAGTAGGACTTCCTACCGCTATCGGTGGAAGTACCATGCAGCTTGGTTTCCTGCTCATGAGCAGAAATGTATACGAATATGGAACACAGGCTATGGCAGCTTACGGCATCGGTAACAAATGTAATGGTGTAATTACTCTACCATCTAACGGTATCGGTTCTGCCGTCGCAACCATTGTCGGACAAAATGTCGGTGCCAAACAGTACGACCGTGCCGAACAGGGCTATAAGCTCTCAAGAAGAATCAGTGTCATCTTCCTCTTTATCGGCGGTATGATTCTATCAAGAGGACCTATCTCTACTGCGATTGTCAGTGTCTTTTCCGACGACCCTGAGGTTATCGCTATGGCAGCAGATTTCCTAAGCATTATGGCATTCTGCTGTTGGACTAACGGTATCTACAATTCCACTGTCGGTCTGTTCCAAGGAACAGGGCACACTGAGGTTAATATGATTGTAGATGCTACAAGACTTTGGGTATTCCGCTTCCTAACGCTATTTATTTGTGAAAGCGTCTTCTACATGGGTGTGCGAAGCGTATGGTTCTCCGTTGTCATCAGTAATGCCATTTCATCACTGATTCTTTGGATTCTATACAAAACAAATTATTGGAGAAAACCCGCAACCTCTAGGAAAAAAGCGCCGCATTAATGCGACGCTTTAAATTTTTCCCAATCATATACAGCTCTTAATAACTCGCCTACGCTCCATGCCTGTGCAAAGCAGCCTCTTGAAACTGTCGGCTCTTCCCCATCATAGATTTCTGCGATTTGACCAACACAACCCTCATAGAGCCATTCCTTAATACCCTCTATTGCCATACCAAGCTTTGTCACCTGCGTAGCATTTACCTTATCCGGATACTGAACCATATATCTGATACAAGCTCTATAAAATGCTCCTAACGGAAATGCCCATGTCGTTCCCTGATGATAAGCTCTGTCTCTTTCTTCCATCGGTCCCATATAAATTCCGTGAAATTCCCTATCCTTCGGGGAAAGTGTTCGTAATCCTATCGGTGTGTAAAGCTCCTTGGTAATCTTTTCAAGCACCTTACGTTCCATATCTTCTGTCACCATCGTAAACGGCATTGACAATGCCCATACCTGATTACAACGAACCTGATTCTCATCACGATTCCCTGACAGCACATCCTTTAAACACTGCTCCTCCTCACTCCAATAGTTCATAAGGAATGCATTTTTGACCTTCGCTGCCAAGCCTGAATATTCACCTTGAAGCTGATAGAGTGTCATAGCATCCTCTTGCTCCATATAGCCGCTACATGCCAATTTCTCAGCCATATATCCCATTACACAGAGCGCATTATACCAGTACGCATTAATCTCCACAGGCTTTCCATGTCTTGGCGTTGGAAGATAATCTCCTACTCTGACATCCATCCAGGTAAGCTGCTGCAGACCCGAACCACCCTTTATCAGATAATCCTTGTCCATGCGGATACCAAAATTCGTACCCTTCATATAAGACTCCATCACCTGTATCAGATATGGCCATATTTCATATAAAAATTCTTCATCATTAGAAAATTCCATATATTCATACACCGCATTGACAAACAGCAGCGGTGCATCAATAGAATTGTACATCGGTTCCTCATCCCCTTCTGGGAAAAGGTTTGGCAGCAATCCATCCTTCATGTATTTTGCAAAGGTTCTAAGGATACTCTTGCACTCCTCAAAGCGTCCTGTTACCATTGTCACTCCGCTCAGTGCAATCATGGTATCTCTTCCCCAATCCTCAAAGAACGGATAACCTGCAATAATACTCTTACCCATGGTAGAATCACGATTTACAATATAAGAATCTGCACTCATGGCAAGCTGTTTTCCTAACTCACTTGACGTAAATGCCATATCCATAAGTCCGGCACGATATTCCTTTTCCATCTCCAGGAAATCATCATACATGCCGTTATAATATTCATATTCGTTCGTACTGAATAAAAGATAACAATCCTCTGACTCCTCAGAAAGCTCATAGATATAGTAATGGTTGGTGTGCGCCTTTCCTCTATCATCACGTCCGTCTCTTTCATCCTGTGAGAAATAAAGGTTCTCGGTTACATCATCCTCTTCTTTTTGAAGCATCGCATTGGTCGCAACGCATAGCTTGTCCTCTCCACATTGAATCAGATTTCCTCTCAACTCAAACTTCTGTGCCTCAGAAAATGGTGTATTCTTTGCAGTAAAACGAAGCCATGGTGTCAGTTTCAAATCCACAGTATGTCCCTTAGCCTCCTCCAGCCAATAGCGGATTCCTACTATATTTTCACCATGAACCATATACATCGTCTTATGAATGCGCAGTCCCTCTACCTCAAACACCCACTCCGGATAATCCTCAAATACAAATTCCTTTAAGTATCGGAAGCCTTCATAATCAGGTGCATCCTGCATTCTTTGTGAGGTAAGTACATGACGTCTTCCATCAATAAATACCTCTTCTAACAGATTGGTTACCATATGCCATCTCACATTTGGCGCTTTTTTTGCTGCCATAAAAAGCGCTTGGTCTCCTCGCGCAACAGAACCAATCAAGGTTAGTGATACATAACCGCCTAATGCATTTGTCAGTAAAAAGCAGTTTTTTTCTCCTTCCTCAATATTTTTCCAATTCTCTTGCGTGTAAACAAACCTCATATCTGTCCCTTTCCTTTCTGTCTTCTATCACTAAAAGACATTGCCCCCTAAGAAACAATGTCTTGCTCATGTACACGAGCGCATATAGATGATACAACTTCACTATATACGCTCGGCACAACGAATAAAATTCTATCTTACTCGGTTATTTTTTCTTCTACTATTGCTTCTACTGTCTCCTCTACTATTCCTACCTCTGTCTCCTCTATCGTCTTGTGCAATTTTACAAATCTGTCAGCCTCTGACTTCAAATCACCCGCAATCTGACTGTTATGCTCCATCTGTTCATTAATCTGATTAATTTCCTTTACCAAATCATTAGTACTCATTGCTGCTGTTGTAACACCATTGGTACTTTCTTCTACTGCTAAGGAAATGCCATTTACAGCGTCTGTAATACTATCTACCAGTCGTGAAAGATTCTCTGTCATATCATTAAACTGACCTACGACCTCATTTACATGGGTAGCATCATCCATATACTGCTTACCTGAACTTACGAAGTTATCATAATCAGGTAATACATTACTATTTACATATTCTACAATTGCATCAGAATTTTCAATCAAATCCCTAACCGCTAAGGTTACCATTCCTGTAATATTCTGAATATTATTGGCTGCCTGCCTACTAGAATCAGCCAGCTGTCTGATTTCGTCAGCTACGACTGCAAAGCCCTTACCTGCTTCACCAGCTCTTGCTGCCTCAATCGACGCATTCAACGCAAGAAGGTTCGTCTGGCTTGAAATACTAAGAATCTGATTTGTAAGGTCATTAACCTTATCAACACTCTTACTCTCTTCCATTGCCTTTTTCAAAGATGATAATATACTCTCTATCTTATCACTGGTCTCTTGCTTATTATCAACTGCAGTCTGCTCAAGCTCCTGAGCTCGCTGTTTCATTTCATTTGCATATCTGTAAAGATCTGTTGATGCATTCGCAATCTCTTTTACATGGCTGCCAACATTAATTGTATTCTCATTTACATTTGTTACCGTTGCCGATACCTCTTCCATTGATGCGGAAAGTTCTTCCATAACTGCCGAAATGTCACAAGAGCTTTCATTTGCAGTCGAAACATTAGCAGAAACCGTAGCTACAATTTCTTCTAACTCCACAGAATCATCTGTAATTTTGCTCATAATTCTCTGCAAGGTTTCTATAAAGGTATTAATAGAAACACCTAGCTTTGAAACCTCATCCTTACCATCTACACTTAAGCGAGCTGTTAAATCTCCCTGTCTTGCCTCAATATTCTCAACAATAGTACCGATTTCTTTATTCGCCTTATTAAGAGGGCGAACAATTTCTACAATGCAAATAATCCAGCCGATAACCATAATCACAGCACCAATCACTCCAAATGTATTTGCAGTTGCAACAGATGCCTTATAGACAGATTCATTATACGCAATCGCTTTGTTCATTGACTCTCCATTCTTATCAATCAATGCATCCAAATCTGCACGAATCCGTTCACGTATCTCTGTCATCTCTTCATTTGCTACTGCCGCTGCTATATCATCCTGATTATCAGAGCTATGCATAACGGCAAGCTCATACATTTCAATGTATTCCGCAAAACTTGCCTGAAAAGACTCAAAAAGCTCTATTTCCTCACTCGTACTCAATTTTTGATAAAAGACTTCACAATCTGCTGTAATAGTCTCCAGCAAAACAGAATACTCTTCCTCCAAACCATGCCGTTGTTCTGAGGTTTCTGCTATAATATGTGCAAATACTAAACGATGCAAGGACTCAAAATCCTCTGAAATTGCTCCAATCTCTTCAATGCTCGCAGCATAATTCTGTGAAATTTCTTCACTCGCCTCCAGCATATTATCCATACCGTTCATACATACAATCATTGCCGTGATTAATATAACTGACAATAAGGTTACAGGTAACAACGCCTTAATTTTAATTGGAATATTTTTTAAAAAACGCATCTCTCATTCCTCCATTTAATCAGTAGAATTAATTTTTCTAACTGATTAAATTATACTGATTTGGAGGAATTTTTTCAACACTTTCAGTCTTTTTCTTTGTTCATAATTAAACTTTACAACTTATGACAACCTGTTTTCTCATTTTTTAACACAATAATGTGTTCATTTAACCAAACAAAGTGATTAAATTTAATCAAAAGCGGGATTGAATGAAACTCCTTCAATCAAAAGCAGGATTGAAGGAGTAGAAGTTCTTAGAATCCAAGTCTTCCTGAACAATGCGCAGTGCCTCACCAAAACGCTGGAAATGAACAATCTCACGCTCACGCAGAAATTTAATTGGTGCTACAATCTCCGGATCCTTGATTAAACGCAGAATATTATCATAGGTAGTTCTCGCCTTCTGCTCCGCTGCCATATCCTCAAACAAATCTGTAATCGGATCCCCCTTAGACTGGAACTGATTAGCATTGAAAGGCACTCCACCTGCTGCCTGAGGCCATATGCCTGTAGTATGATCCACATAGTATTTATCAAAGCCTGAACGCTCTATCTCATCCATGGACAAATCTCTTGTCAGCTGATAAACAATCGCTCCCACTATTTCGAAATGACTCAATTCTTCTACCGCGATATCCGTAAGAAGCCCTGCTACTTTAGGATTAGTCATGGCATATCTCTGTGAAAGATACCGCATACTTGCACCTGCCTCGCCATCCGGACCGCCGTACTGACTGATGATCACCTGTGCCAGCTTAGGATTCGACTGAGTAATTCTTACCGGAAACTGCAATCTTTTTTCATAAACAAACATTAATGATACCCCCTCTCCCATGGTGATGGCTGTAATGACCAGCTCCACTCTCCTGCATCTGCCGTTACATAATCTAATGATAACGGACCATATTTCTCTACAAATTCCTTCATAAGCTGTTTCTTCACACTATTGTAATAGCGGAAGGACTCAATTGTCTGCACATCATAAGGATGGGTATCCAAATACAAATTCAAATCCTTTAAAGCAAAATCAACCTTGCCTATCTCCTCTAATAATCTTTTTCTTTCGCTACATGACATATTCTGGTTTAACATCCGCACTCTCTCCTTCCTGTAAATGGCTTATAAAGCTCAGGAAAGATGGTACCCTTTTGAAACGCTTCCTGCAGCGTTTCAAAGGTTCGCGCATCAGTTTGCCAGGGAACATATGCCATCGCTATGGGGAATTGTTCCATGGAACGCAAAGGTTCCATTGACATTCTTTGTTTCATATCCTGCATTTTAATTCTCCTAATCATTGATATTTACTATATCTTATGATTATCTGAGCCAAATGCTACTGCTGTCCTTACTCTTTCGATTCAGGTAGTCTCTTACGAATCACAAACCGGCTTAATTTTTTCATTCCAAAAGGTCTGACTGTTGACAAATAGCTATAGCCTGCCACAGTCTTATTACATGCTAACGCTGCCACAAAAATAAGATTTCCAATAATAAATCCCCACAAATCAAAGCATGCTGTCAACACAAGATTTATCATTCTGAAAAACTTCACAGCATATCCAAGCTCATAGTTCTGCTGCGTATAATTTGCAAGCGCTACAAAGCTCATATATAGCATAACCTCTGAATTAAACCAGCCGCTTTTTACTGCAAACTCTCCAAGCACAATCGCCGCCACCACACTCAGCGGTGTAGACAGCATACTTGGCGTATTCACCGCTGCCAGCTTCAAGCCGTCAATTGCAAATTCCAATATCAAAAACTGCCATACCAAGGGAATATTTACCGTATCTTCTATAATTGTAAACTCAAATGTCTTAGGTACCCACTGGGGATTCTGCATAAATAACAGAAAGGTTGGCGTCAACAAATAATTCAGCAGAAAGGTAAGCAGACGGGCAATTCTTAGATAGGTTCCTGTAATAGGCGGAAAATAATAATCATCTGCCTCCTCTACAATATCCAATATACTTACCGGTAAAATCATTGCTGACGGCGAATTATCTACTAAAATAATAATATTTCCCTCTAATATCTGCGCTGCCGCTGTATCCGGTCTCTCTGTATATTTGAACTTTGGAAGCGGATTAAACCATTTCCCCCGATACAAACACTCCGCAAGACTTTCCTGATTCATCGTAAGCGCATCTACCTTAATATTTTCTATTTTCTTTTTGATTATCTCTAGAAACTTCTTATCCACACGAGAATCCATGTAGCACAATGCTATGTCCGTCTTCGATGTCATACCCGCCTGCATATGCTCAATTCTCAAATCCGTACTTCGTATACGCCTTCGAACCAACGCCGTATTGAAAATAATGGTTTCTACAAAACCATCTCTGGAACCTCTAAGCGCCTTATCCTTATCCGGCTGCTCCACACCTCGTGCCGGATAGGTTCTCGAATCAATCAACACACAGGACTCAAAGCCTTCTATTAAAATCGCAAAATATCCGCTCAACACACTTCTGATAATCATACTAAAATCCTGACTATCCTCTACCTCCACATAAGGCATAATTTTATTCATTCCTGCCGCATCCATAGGCATATCCCTTACCTGCAAACCCATCACAAACTGTAACAGCTTCTGCATCAGTTCATCCTTACAAAAACCATCCACAAAATAGAATACTGCCCTTCTTCCACCTACTGTAATATCCCTGCTTACCACATCAAAATTCTTCTGCACAGCCAGTTCCTCGTCCAAATACTGTCTGTCCCTGTCAAATACTCCAAACATAAAAACCTCCACCTACATACTTGCGTCTTCGTTATGACTTAGTATGTCCTGTGGAGGTTAATTTATGTATGTTACTTATTTGGTTCCTGTACTTCCATGTCCACCGCGATTAGGACCTGTAAGCTCTTCTACCTCTTCAAAGGTAATCTGTGGCTGCTGCTCCATGATTCTAAACTGACAGATACGGTCATTGAAATGAATCTCGGTATCTCTCAATGCATATACCGGCATAAACCACTGGTCATCATTACCGCAATATCCACCCTCACCTGTCTCACGGTCAGGTCCATCGATAACACCCTGATGATTTACCTGAATCACACCGTAATTCTTAAAAGTAGAGCTTCTTGGCACCACATGCGCCTCATAGCCTCTTGGAAGCTCCATCGCAATTCCTAGTGGAATCAGCTTAAATTCGCCTGCCTTCAAGGTGATATCAGCCGCTGCTCTAAGATCAATCCAGTTGCCCTTTGTAATCTTAGCTACCCTTTCCAAATTCTCATGAAAATACTTTATCTTAATGTTTAACATCTTACTCTTCTTACCCTTTCCAATACCTGCATCCTTACAGGCAACAATTAAGCATCACAGCCGCAGCTTGCAATATCCATACCGCCCTTAAAGGTGATAATATTATCATCCTGTACATTCTTAGCACCAACTGACTCTCTTCCCATCGGAATCTCATCATGATTGCCACAGTAAAGAACCGGCACTGAGATGTCCTCCTGCTGCAAAGTAGCCTGCACATTGATTACTCTCTGATTCGGACTTCCCTTCCACAGAAGGGTAACATCTCTATCCTCAAGCACAAACTCTCCATCTACCAGCACATCTACATACTGTATCAAGGAATAGTTCATGATATTCTCCCACACATCTCCTGTGTAGAGCCAAATATTCTTATTCGGATACTTTAGCTTAATCTCTGCCATAAGTGCCTTAACATCTGCACGGTTTGCCGAATGTAATGGATCTCCTCCTGAGAAGGTAATTCCCGAAATATAATCCTGCTCTAACTGTTCAAAAATCTCTGCTTTAGCAGCGTCATCAAATAAAATACCGCCATTCGGGTCCCATGTCATCGGATTCTGACATCCCTTACAGCAATGAGAACAGCCTGCTACCCACAATACTACTCGCAGTCCCGCACCATTGAGCATGTCATCCTTTGTAATATTATGATATCTCATTACATCGACTTCCTTTCTGCAATCTCTGCCATCTTTGCATCATTTAATCTGGTATCGCCATGAACTCTTGAGTATGACAAATACCCATTCATTCTGTCAATCTTCGTCAGATTACTACTGCCGCACTTTGGACACACGTCCATCTCCAACTCCTGATGTCCGCAGTCATCGCAATATGCAAGGGACAGATTTACACCCTCATAGAAGCCCATATCCATTGCTCTTCTTACCAATGTCTTAATTGCATCAATATTATAATCAATCGGATACTTTACATATTGAATCTTGCCGCCATTAGACAATTCCCAGAAACGATACTCCAGATTCTGCTTCTGAATCGGTGTAATATCCTCTGAAACATGACAATGGAAGCTGTTACTAACATATTCTCTATCGGAAACACCCTCAATAATACCGTACTTCTCACGGAACTGCTTTACCTGTAAACCACACAGATTCTCTGCCGGGGTTCCATAGATTGCATAGAGATTACCGTCTTCTTCCTTAAAACGGTTCACCTCTTTATTAATATATTCCAATACCTCTAAGGCAAATGCGCCATCTTCTACCAGTGACTTTCCATTATACAGCATCTGTAGCTCATTAAAGGCTGTGATACCAAAGGAAGCTGTTGCCGCCTTTAATAATGGCTTAATCTTATCTGTAAGCTTTAGGTTTCCTCCAAGGAAGCCTCCCTCGCAATATGCAAGTGGATTGGTTGACGCACGCATGTTACTTAAGTATGCATAAGTACGAATATGCAGCTGACGAACCAAATTCAAATAATAATCTAATACTTCGTAGAAATCCCTGCTCTCCTGTCTGGACTTTGCAAGAATCATAGGTAAATGTAAGGATACTGCTCCGATATTAAATCTACCCACAAATACAGGAGTATCCTTTTCATCTGCCGGATGCATACCACCTCGCTCATACCAAGGAGAAAGGAATGCACGGCATCCCATCGGTGAAATTACCTTGCCATACTGCTTGTACATACTTGCAATATAGCCCTTACCTGTAAGGCTGAGCCAATCAGGATACATAGTCTTTGCAGAACATCTTACGCCCTCTTCAAAAACATCCTCAAGCTCCTTACCTGGTCCATGTAAATTCTCATCATATAAGAAAACAATCTTAGGGAACAATACAGGCTTCTTGCAATCCTTCTTGCCCTGTCCCTTACGTCTTACCTTCAGCATCTGAATGGTAGCCATCTTCTCAAAGCGCTCTTTACCAATACCTGCCGTCACAGTAATAAATGGATAATCTCCTCGACTGCTGGCAACAGTATTAAACTTGTACTCCCAACCCTGGAAGCCTTGTACATACTCACGCTCAACATCTGCAAGTGCCTCTGCTACTGCCCTCTCCTCATCAATACCGAGTCTGATATACTTTGCATAAGCAGTGTTATATGTCTTCTCTGCATATGGAGCCAGAATCTTATCAACCTCAGGCACTGTAAAACCGCCATACTGCTGACTTGCCGCACTTAAAACAATATCTCCGATAACGTCAAACGCGACATCCAAAGACTTTGGCTCATTGTACCAGATATTTCCCATCTCAAAGCCGCCCGACAGAACATTCTGTACATCAAACAGACAGCAGTTCATAGTGTCACGTCTTGCAGACATATCGTGTACATAGATATAACCGTCACGACATGCCTGAATCTCCTCTGTTGTCATAAAGAACTTCTGATAAAGCTCCTTATTAAACTGATTAAAAATCAAACTTCTCTTAGTAGATACAAGAGCAGAATCCGTATTCGCATTCTCCTTGTCTCCCACATACATAATGGACTGACTCTTCTTATATACATCATCCATCATGCGGACGAAATCCTGCTTATAGTTACGATAATCACGGTAACTCTTTGCTACAATAGGACGTACATCCTCCAAAGCACTCTCTACAATATTATGCATCACAGGGATTGGAATCTCTGTAGAATCCATCACATCTACCTTAGCAACAACATACTCGCAAATATGCTTCTTCTCATCCTCTGTGAACTGCGTCAATGCACGGTAAGCCGACTTCCCCACTGCCGTAATTACCTTCTGAACATTGAACTCTTCTTTACTGCCGTCCTTCTTAATCACATAAACCTTCTTGGCCGGCTGGTACAGACATCCATAATCGATGCTGTCATCTGGTTTCTTGTCATCCAGTGCGTTCCCCATGTTTACTCCTCCTTATACTACTATATAAAATATTTCCTACAGTCTGTCTGTAGGTTATGCTGTCCTAAAACAGCACCGCTATTCCGAAAAATGTACTCATTTCTTCCAAATTGAGTCAATTGAGCATATATTTATTGCCAAATTTCGTACAAAATATCGGAATCCTTTTATTTTAAAGATATTGTGTTGTTTTTCGTTCAAAACACTATATCTTGTGTCTCTATAAATAGTATAGAGGAAAGCAAAATTTATGTCAATCCACCCAAAGTCCCCTTTCTCATATATTTTTTCAAAAAAAGCTACAATTATGTAGGGTTTGAAGTGGTTATCCACATTTTTATGTATTTTTTTTAGTCCAAAATCAAGTAAGTATATGCATCAAAAAAGACGCCCCAAATGAGCGTCTTTCAATGACATAATCCATAATTATCTGTGTAATTACTTCTTAGGCTTCCAAATCTTAAGTCCCACAAATCCGCCTAATGCAGATACAATAACAATCACACCAAATAATAATAAATATGATAATAACTCTCTACCAAACAAAATCAAATTACCCATAATGATGTCCCTCTCATTCTCATTTACTACGATACCCAAAATCCGTACCTGAAGAATACTACACAATATCTTGTAGTCACATCAACTACTCTTAAATTATAACACCTGCCAAATGTAACCGTCAACTCTCCGCCACAACATCATCCAAAAGATTACTGCCATCAGCTGCTGTTGTCGCCAGAGTATCACAGCGTTCATTCTCCGGATGACCATCATGTCCCTTCACCCATGTAAAACGCACCTGATGCATCTCCTTTGCTTTTAACAGACGCTTCCAAAGGTCTATATTCTTCACCGGCTGTTTACTGCTGTTTTTCCAGCCTCTCTTAAGCCAACCTTCTACCCAGTGCTGATTAAATGCATCCGTTACATACTTTGAGTCCGAAATAACCTCTACCTCACAAGGCTTAGTCAACGCCTCCAAACCTACAATCACCGCCATAAGCTCCATACGGTTATTGGTTGTCTTCTTATAGCCTGCGCTATACTCTCTTTCATGAAGGGTTCCCTTAGAATCTATATACTGCAGTACGCAGCCGTATCCTCCCGGTCCCTCAGGATTCCCGCGCGCCGCTCCATCCGTAAATACCTTTACAAACATTATCTTGCTTCCTTTCTACTCCACACAGAGGTCTTCATAAAGCTTGATGCCAAATCCTCTGCCTCTTTAATAATATCCTCTGAAAAACCGATAATCTGCAGCAAACGAATGGCATTTCTTGTCTGTGCACGTCCCGTATGAAGACAATACGAGAACAACACGTCTCCGTCTCTTACCTCTTCCTCAAAGTGATAATTATCATACTCTTTCTCCAAGAGGTATGTCAACTCTATATCATGAGTTGCCGCAAAGCAGCACACACCACTTGTGTATAAATGAACAAGAATCTGCGTAGAAGCTGCGATTCTTTCCACTGTATTGGTTCCTCGAAGCACTTCATCCACGAAACAAAGCACAGGATTCCCTTCCTGTGAAGCCGCATCCATAATTCGCTTTAAAGCCTTAATTTCTACCATATAGTAACTCTCGCCGCTATCTAAATTGTCACGAAGCGACATGGAAGACAGGATTCTAAACATCGATGCCTCATAGCTTCTTGCCACACAGGTGTGTATCGTTTGTGCTAATATCGCATTAATCGCTACCATCTTTAAGAAGGTAGACTTACCTGACGCATTGGAACCTGTAATCACCATACCACGCTTCTGAGAAAAGCTGTTTGCTACAGGCTCTGCAAGCATCGGATGATAGCCCTCCTCTATGGAAATCGCTGTATTTGCACTTTCCTGTAGCTGTGGTATCGCATAGTAAGGCACAGATGCCCTAAAGGAACCAATTGCAATCATTGCATCCAGATATCCGATACACTCTGCCAGCTCTAAGATTTCCTTCTTACACTCTAAGGTCTTATTCAGCATCTTATTAAACTGAATCAAATCAATATGTGTCATCATCTTCACATAATCAAAAATAATCTCTCCCGGATCACCAGCACCTGCATCATTCATCTTAAATACCATGGAACTGCCCTTCTTGAAATCACGAAACGCTTCGCGATTCGCTATTAGCTTCTCCCTGTACTCAGGCATTCCGGTAAGAGGCTGCTGTAAAAGCGCATCTGCGCAATCAAGCATCTTCATAATATAAGAAAAAGTACTGACATAAGGCGCTACCTTGCCCTTATGGCTAAGATAGGTTGTGATATTCACACATGCCATCACAATCAAAGCCATAACACCCAAGGACGAATTGACAAAAATCAGTCCAATAGATGCAATAAACAATGCAAACTGCAAAATATGCACCATATTGCTACGCCTACCAAGTCTTTCCAGATAATCAATGTAATCATACAGAGAATATCTTCCTCTTCTTCTCAGATTACTTAATACCATCTGCAGATTCAGACGCTCCTCCTCCTGCTCCATCAGATAGTTCACATCCTCTTCAAAGCCTTGGAATGCTGATTTTACCTGTTTAGGTCTTCGAAGCATATCATATAAGGCTTCTGCTCCTACTGCCGAACAGGTACGATTTATCAAGCAGAAAACACCATCCATATCCAAATCGTTCCATGTAATATCATCAACCATCACCCCATCGCTATTGCGATAAAGGAATCGCTTCTTAATCAATTCAAGTTCCTCTGCAGACAACTCATTATCCAAAAATCGCTCTGTATATTCTTCTCTTAACCTATTACGCATCCTTATCTTTGCTTGCTTCGCTTCCACACTTCCGCGAATCATCACATACAGAAAGACTGCAATCATCAACCCCAAAAAAACTACTAATTCCATACTCCCTCATTCTCCTACAAATTATTCGGTCCAAATCCGCAAGGCAGCATCTCCTCTAATGTTGCCTCTTTATATTCTGTTTCAGACTTTACCGTAATGATACGAAAATCCGACTTACAAAACTCCATCATTACCTGTCTGCACACACCACATGGCCATGCATAATCTACAGGTGCATCGCCATAGCCGCCTGCAATGGCTATCGCTTCAAACTCTCTTTCACCTTCGCTGACAGCCTTGAAAAACGCAGTTCTCTCCGCACAATTGGTAGGTGTATATGCCGCATTCTCAATATTACAGCCTTGATATACCTTACCACTCTTTGTCAGCAGTGCCGCACCTACCCTGTACTTTGAATACGGTGAATATGACCTCTGTCTTGCCTCTAAAGCTAATCGAATCAACTCTTGATATTTCATCTCCCAAAACTCCTAATATATACTATATTTTCTATTCTATCTTTCCATAAGTTCGCATATGCACTTCACCTGTACCCATGCTTTGTCCATTTTTTAACCAAAATTATGAAGGTATTGAACAATCACAATATCTTATTCTGCTTTGGTACTATTTCCATAATTGTCCTCCACTTGACTTCTTACCATGCATCCACGATTTCATATGGTATATCATACTTAATCGCATGTGCTTCCGCTGTTGAACCTGCGGTTGTAATAATAGTAACTTCTGCATCATTATTTACAATCGTATATCCATGCTCTTGTTCGTCTCCAACTTTATCAACTGTAGCCGGTATATAAATACGTATATTTTCCCCTTCTATAAATACCAAATCTCCTATTTCTGTTACCGTTTCAGGAACATAAATTTCAACATTGCTGATTTTTTCAAATGCTCCACCATTAATTCTTTTTACTTCCGTTGGTATTTCGATTATTGTATCGGTTCCATTGTAGCCAATCAAATTGCCATCTCCATAGATTACAAATTCTTCCGGTTGATTTTGAAGCCATGGAGTTCCGTCAAATGCACCTGAAGCGATTTCAGCATCTTTGTTAAACTCGAACTCATCTAATACAGAATATACAAATGCATTACGTCCTATACTCTTTATGTTTTTCTGCTCACATAGCGTCTTTAAACTTTTACATCCAGAAAAAGCCCCATCTCCTACATTCTTAATGCTATTTCCTACTTCAATATACTCCAAATTTTCAGCACCACTAAATGCATATGCATCTATATTCTCAACACATGTAGCTCCCAGCACTTCTTTCAAGCTATCGCAATCATCAAAGGAAAATGCTCCTATTTCATTAATGTTACTATTCAATATAACTTTTTTAATTGTATTATTATCCTCAAAACATTCTCTTCCAATCGTTATAACAGATTTTCCCCATATCGTTTCTGGAATTACAACCTCCTCTTCCTCTCCATCATACCGAGTCAAGGTAACACCTTCCTTATCCATCTGATATTCATACGGATAGAAAATGCTCTTTCCAACTGATAGTACTCCGTCTTTTATACTAAGCTGTAATCCAAAACAGATACCAGCTATGGTAGCAATTATTATTAAAAATCCCACTAAACTAATGATTAACTTCTTATACTTCATCAATCTGCTCCTTCTGTAATCCACTCATCAATGCCATCCTCAATACGAATACTATCATCTATTAATTTCACTGCATTCCCAATACCCGCATTCAAACTTATAATACATCTGGATATTTCATCTGCATCCATTGCACTAATATCTCCACCATTGATCATGGTCTGCATATTTGCATCTCCAGTATTTTTATCCAACAATCTTTCAACTATATATTCTCGACCAGAAACATCAATACCACAATCCTCCAAATATGCCTTTATTCCTTCTTCTTCCCAACGATGCAGATTCAATGTTGCCTGCGGAAGCATCACTCCGTCTCCGGTCTTAGTCATGACTGTTTTGGGATTTCCTTCTGCATCCTTTATACTTACTTCCTCTTCATCATACAGCATAACACCAACCGCTATTCCCTGTGAGAACACCAAATTGTGAAGATATTGTTGTTTTTCTTCTATTTCTTCTCCTAACTTCTCATATTCAAAGTAAGCCTTTATCGCCTCATTTACCTGACCGTGAGCAAACTGAAGTTCCTCTGATTTACCATATGGCTCAATATACGTCTTAAACGGGAACTTTGATTGCGCTGTTATCACATCTTTGACATCTGCTTTCATTCCATTTTCTATATATGTTTCTGCCAAATTAATGACAACCGATGAACCCGGAATGATCTTATCCATCATTGCATATCCGCTTTTCTTAACAGTATTTATGACAATATCTTCTCTCTTTCTTTCCATCTCTTGAATATCCAGAATTCCTTCTAATCGAGCATAATCTGTACCGGATACTTGTGTAGCCGTAACCTTTCCGTAACATCCTCCTGCTGCATCCGCTCCGGTCTGAGAATCCACAAAATGAATTTTATAGCTACTTTCTTTTCCCAACTCTAATTCTGATACACTCACTTTTATATAACCATTTGCATACTGAGGTCTCATTAATTCAAGTTCTTCAAAACCAAATTCAAAATTATAAACCCTGTCAACAGCACTCCACAATCCATACTGTTGATATATTTTTTCCGTATTTTGAATGATTGTCTGAGCCTCTTTGCTTCCATTCTCATATAACAGGATATTTATATTTGCCAAATCGATATATTCCAATAAATTGCTTCTTATCAGCGTAAGGTATTGTCCCCTTGTATCATGAATGCACGAGTTATTCTCCGGGTCTGTCGCCAGAACTCCATTTACCATACTCTCTACTTCTGATACCTGATTATTCAAACTCAACATCATGATATATTCTGTCAGGGAATTACCCATGGAATTACTGATTCTATTAGGATTCGTATCAAACGCCTGCACATAATCTCTTGCGGCCAGTTTGTCTAACAACATTACATCCTCATCCGTAGCAACACCCATTCGCAGACCTTCCACATCCTCTAATGTAAATCCAATCTCTGAAAGCCTTCCTGCTTCTTCTATGGTAACTATTTCCTGCATATCATATACTGTCAGCACAGTCTGTGCCTTGGTTTTTCCAAAAGTTGATTGGAATTTTTCATCCGCCTCTGTTACAAAGCTTATCTGAATCTTCCCATCTGCTAACTCTGCATCTACAGTATATGAAGCACCGCTCTCATCAAACATATTGGAGTTTACTACTGTAACCGTTTCAAAATCCATATTTGAGATTCTGTTTAATGTATAGTAAGCTTCACCCTGGCTCTTTGGATTAAGCTTTGACATAATAAGCTCTATCATATCTGTATCTGCATGCGCACAATAATCTCTTTGATACCGGTCAAAGCTGACTGTCGTTAACTCCGTATATTCCTCTTCCAGCATGCTCCCTGCATATACCTCGATTATATCCAGCTTTTTATTCTTAATGGCATAGTTTAATGACTCTGCAATATATTCCGTTTCCCTGTCTGTCCACTCACTTACTTCCTTTGAAAAAATATTATTTGCCATTATCTGTATGAGTGCTTCATTCTCATTTTCGAATATCTGTCTTATCTCTTCTTCACTCATATACAATACATTATAGGTATCTCCCATATCCATAATCTGAGACTTCCACTCATCATATGAAATACCTGCTTCCCTAGCTACACTCAAAGACCCATTAGCCAATCGACTAAACCCAAGATTCATATCAAACTCCAGCGCCCTTACACCGAACTCATACTTCTGAAAGGAATCCTTGTAATTCCGGACTCTCTGAAGCTTTCGCTGTGCTGCTCTTGCCATCTCCATGTCATGATTCACGCCGCCCAGCGGACCACTACAGGACTGCATGATGCTGACCATCTCATCTCCGATTTGCTGCGCCAACTCTGATACCTTATCACAAGTATCCTTAAGCACTGCTATCTTATCATAATTCAATGACAGAATATCACCATTTCTTGATGTATTATTCCCCGCCGCCGGTCTGATTGGCTCTATGTAGTAGTCCGAACGAAGCTGCTCCGGGAACTCCTCACACCTCGCCATAAGCGCATTCATCTCAGGCAGAGTATCTTCCATAAGTTCACGCATACACTTTACCTGTGCCCATGCTTTGTCATATGCTCCATATGGTGAGAAAAAACTGCCGGTTGCAATCTCCAATGCATCAGCACTATTTCCTTCCATACTATTACTCATAGTTTTGAGGTTACTTCTCTGCGCCTCCCTCTCTTCTAACAATCTCTCTTCTGCTCTTCTATATGTTTCCAAAGCCTGCACATAAGCAGACTGTTTTATTCTAAAATCAAATTCACTGCTCAAAAGGTTCTCTCCCTCTCTTAACTGAACTTATTTACTCTAATATACATTTATATCCAGCATTTATAAATTAACGCTAATATTTATTATTAACACGAAAACGTCTAGCAATAGTATAGCTGAAACACTGCAAAAAAACCACTACATTTCTGTAATGGTTTTCTAAACTTTTTCTAAATCCTGCTTTCATTTATATTATGATACAGACCATGCCACCGTTTGAATCATTGACAATCTTCTGCATTGTATCCTGCAGCTTAACCTGACTTGAATCTCCTATCATGGCTATCTTACCATTGATTCCATCCTGCACGAGCTGCTCAATCGTTTTACCAAAGATATTGGTTTCCCAGATACCATCGGCATTTGCCTCTGTACTTGAAATGTACCTAATTAAGTCTTGCGCCTGCTGTTCTGTGCCTACAATTGGTGCAATTTCCGTTTCGATGTTAGCCTTGATTAGATGAATTGACGGGCTTTGTGCCTTGATTTTGACACCATACTTATTGCCATGACGGATGACAGTTGGCGTCTCTAAGCTGATTTCACTCTTTTCAGGTGTTACAACACCATAGCCCTTTTGGCGAACACTTTCCAATGCCTGCTTTACCTTACCGTATTCACGTTTCATCTGGGTCATCGTTGACAGAAGCTGAAGCAACTGATATTCTCCGGTGATTGGTTCTCCAGTCAGCTTGCTAAGCATATCGTAGTAATACTTAGAGTCCGTCTCCAGCTGATAAGCTGCCACACCATCTGCAATATTCATATGGTCAAATTTACAACGCTTTACATACTCGCTAGTAAATGTTAATTCCTGCTCTAAAATATCACGAATGGTTCTAACCTTTCCCATTACCTCTTTGAGTTTTTCTATCATATCCTGCTTCATCGGATGATTAATTGCCAGCATATCCATCCACTTTGGCGTCATAAACTCAATCACCGTAACAGGAAACTCATACATAACCTGCTCTAAAATCTCAGTAAAATGCTCTCTTCTTAACTGTTCTACATTCATGGCAAGCGCCTTTACATGATATCTCTGCTCCAGCTCCTCTACTTTTCTCGTTGCCTCTTCGCTATAAGGCTTCGTGGAATTTACCAACACAATAAATGGCTTTCCAATACTTTGTAACTCACAGATTGTCTGCTCTTCTGCCGGCGCATAAGCACTCTCCGGTATGCCTCCAAGACTTCCATCCGTCGTTACCACAATACCTATAGTTGAATGCTCCTGTATTACCTTTCTTGTTCCTACCTCGGCTGCCTGTGTAAATGGAATCGGCTCATCATACCACGGCGTCTTTACCATACGTTCCATATCCTCTTCCATATGCCCTGCTGCGCCCTCAACCATATAGCCCACACAATCTATCATGCGAAGCTTTACCTGCACACCGTCACATATTTCAAGCTGTGTGGCATCCTTAGGAATAAATTTCGGCTCCGTTGTCGTTATCGTCCTGCCACCACTGCTCTGTGGCAGCTCATCCCTTGTTCTGATACGCTCATGCTCATTGGTCATCTGAGGTAAAACCATTACCTCCATAAACTTCTTAATAAAGGTGGACTTACCGGTTCTTACCGGACCTACTACGCCGATGTAGATTTCCCCACCTGTTCTTAACTTCATATCATTATATAAATGATATTCCTGATTTGCATTAATCTGCCCCATCCGAATACTACTTCCATTGTTTATTTGTACAATGTATGCCCGGTATTACAAATTCAGAACCAAAAAGTGATTGTCCGTTAAAGACAATCACTGCTCTACTTAATTTCCATATCCATTATTGGTATATCCACCACGATTATAGCTCTTCTTTTCATAAGAACCCTGATTATCGTAGGTCTTGCGCTCGCTATAGTTCTTCTGGTCATAAGGCTTGCTGTATGGCTTCTTCTCGTAAGAACCATAAGGCTTTCTATTATATGTAGAGCCTTCAGGTCTCTCGCCTCTGTCATATGCCGGCTTCTGATATGGCTTCTTATAATAGCCACTGGATGCATTGCCGGTTGTAATCACGATATTTGCCTTACGGCCATCATTTCTTACATACTTACGCTCAGTCGTAAAGCTCTTCTCACCACTCTGCGCATCTCTATTTTCAAATCTTCTATTCTCATAAGCTCTGTTAGTATCATAAGGCTTTCTCTCACCATAAGAACTATGGTCGTATGGTTTCTTCTCGTATGGCTTCTTATCTCCATAAGGCTTCTTATCTCCAAAAGACTTCTTATCTCCATAAGCTCTTTTCTCTCCGAAAGACTTCTTACCACCAAACTTAGAAGCATTCTTACGCTTCTCCTCAGCTCTCAATTTTGCAGCCTGCTTCTTTGCATCCTCTGCACGCTTCTTATCTCTGGCTGTTACTTCCTCCTGATTCATAATCGTCAGAAGCTCCGGCTTCGAAATACGCACATAGTTAGGGTATGGAGTATACTTCATATGACACTTATTACACTCAAAGCAATTCATATTCTCTTCGTCAACTACATTCACCTTATAAATAAGTCCATACTTTACAGTTCCTTCACAATCAGCCTTAATACACTTATTTATTCTCTTATCATATACATAAAATAAATCGTTCTCTCTTAAACTAACTTTTCTCTCTGGAACCTTCTTCTCCATGACTGCTTCCGTACCTCTCTACTACTACTTATACTTCTCTAAACAATATTTATGAACACTGCCACTCCTTTGGTCTTGGTTCATGTACATGGCATTGCAAAACCGCATGTACAGTAAAATTATACTGATATTTCCAACAAATTACAACATTAAATTACTTTAATAACAAACTTAAATCAGCACCTAAATACACATGTTATTTAAGTGCTGATTCTATGTTTTAATTATTTTTAGCCAGTACGAATATACTAACATTCTTTATCCGCTGACTATTTATTAGACATCAGCTTATACATCGCTTCATTCAAGCCCTTAACGGTCAGCTTATACATTGGGAAGAGATTCTTTACCGCTGTCTCCGCCTCACGCCACGGTGCATGTCCCGGTGCCATTTTAGGATTCATCCAAACTATTTTTTTATAATGACGTTTCATCAGCTGTAACCACTCATATCCGGACAATCCTCCATTCGGCCCTCTGTAATTACCTGTCGTAGAATAAAGCTCCTCCGGTGCCATTGCCGCATCTCCGACAATAATCACCTTATAATCACTGTCCACATTTCTAAAGAGCCACTCTGTATCCACCCAGTCTCCATTCTCACACTCAGGTGTCTTATAGAGCTTGGAATAAATACAATTGTGGAAATAATAGGTTTTTACGTCCTTATAATGATTGGACTTATGCACAGCCTGAAACAAATCATTTAACAGATTCGTGTAGGGAATCATGGTTCCACCTGAATCCATCAAAAGTAAAAGCTTTACAGCATTCTTACGAGGCTTCTCCATTACAATCTGCAAATAACCGCCATTGTTACAGGTCTTATCAATTGTTCCGTTAATATCAAGCTCTGTCTTAGGAATATCCAGTTTGGTAGAAAACTGGCGAAGTCTTCGCAAAGCCAGCTGGAACTGTCTGTTATCAATAACCTTATCATCTCTGAAATCACGATACTTTCTGGCCCCCACTACAGAGAATGCTGACTGATAGCCGGTCTTTCCTCCAACACGGACACCACCAACATTACCTCCCATATTACCAAAGGAGGTCTTACCCATCGTACCAATCCAATAGCTTCCGCCATTATGCTCGCTATCCTGGTCTTTGAGTCGCTGCTTGAAGGTTTCTTCTACATCATCCTTGTCAATCTGCTGCGCCTCGCCCTCCATCTTATTAAGATGGTCTCTTGCCTCTTCATGGGCAAGCTCCATCATATCTGACTTATCCAACCAGCGAAGCATCTGTGCACCAACCTCAGTCTCATGTTGTACCGCCTTGAAGCACTCCTCAAAAGCCATATCAAATTTATCAAAATCTGTCTCACTCTTTACAAGAATCATCCTTGCCACATAGTAAAACTGTGTCAACGAACCTTCGCAAAGCCCCTTATCCAAAGCCTCCTGCAAGGTCAGCCATTCGCTCAAAGTGATATTCAGCCCTTTACTCTTACAAGTATAGAAAAACTTTGAAAACATAGAGTCCTCCTTTCCGATTCCTCTACTACTTAATTTCTTTTCTTACTGTCTCCAAATCCTCATCCTTCTTTACCACTACACCAAGGAACGGAAGATTTGCTCTTAATACATTGGCTGGAATTCCACCAATCTGCAAAGCATTAATCCAGTCAATCAGCTCAGAAGTACTTGGCTTCTTACGCATATCACGAAGAGAACGAATATCATAGAACACCTGCATCGCCTGCTTCATCAGATTCTCCTCAACATTCGGATAATGTACCTTTACAATCTCCTCCATTAACTCCTGATTTGGGAAATCAATATAATGGAAGATACATCTTCTTAAAAACGCATCAGGAAGCTCCTTCTCTGCATTCGATGTAATAATAACGATTGGTCTATGCTTTGCCTTAACTGTGCGATGTGTCTCATGAATATAAAACTCCATCTGGTCAAGCTCCCATAATAAGTCATTCGGGAACTCAAGGTCTGCCTTATCAATCTCATCAATCAGAAGAATCACCTGCTCATCGCTGTCAAATGCCTCTCCCAGCTTACCAAGTTTAATATATCTTGCGATGTCATCGACACCTTCCTCACCAAACTGACCATCATACAAACGCTGAATGGTATCATAAACATACAATCCCTCCTGCGCCTTCGTAGTTGACTTTATATTCCAGATAATCAGCTTCTTACCAAGAGACTTTGCAACAGCCTCTGCAAGCATAGTCTTACCAGTTCCAGGCTCTCCCTTAATCAAAAGAGGCTTCTGTAACGCAATCGCAACATTTACACTTGCCATCAATTCTTCGCTTGCCACATATTCATTTGTACTGTTAAATGTATTTCCCATAGGAATCACCCTGCCTTTCGCAATTTGCTTTATTTACTCAAGTAGCGCAGTTATTCCACTGCGCTACTCCCCAAAATCTTAATTCCACAACAAATCCGGATTCTCAAACTTCTTATCACGAATCATCAAATCCTTTACTGCCTGGCCTGCATCCTTTCCTTCAAATAAAACAGCATTTACCTGCTCAATAATCGGAAGCTCTACATCATACTTCTTAGCAAGTCCCAACGCTGCCTTCGCAGAATACACACCCTCTACGACCATCTTAACCTCAGCCATGGCTTCCTCCATAGTTTTACCCTGACCGATGAGAATGCCGGCACGTCTGTTACGGGAATGCATACTTGCACAGGTAACAATCAAATCACCCATTCCCGATAAGCCTGCAAAGGTCTCTGCCTTACCTCCCATCGCAATACCAAGTCTGGAAATCTCTGCAATACCTCTGGTAATCAATGCCGCCTTCGTATTATCTCCGTAGCCAAGACCATCTGCTGTACCTGCTGCTAATGCGATAACATTCTTCAATGCTGCACCAAGCTCAATACCAAGTACATCAGGGCTTGTATACACACGGAACACCTCGCTCATAAAGGTATTCTGAATCAACTCTGCTGTCTTTCTAGTCTTTGCCCCTACTACGATAGTCGTTGGAATCCCTCTTCCTACCTCTTCTGCATGAGACGGACCTGATAACACTGCCACATCCGCTGTAGGAAGCTCATCCTCGATTACCTGTGAAAGAGTCATCAAGGTTGCCTCCTCAATACCCTTTGCCACATTTACAATAATCTGACCATCCTTAATATAATCCTTCATCTCATGTGCTGTTCCTCTTACAAAAGGAGATGGAACCGCCAACACAAGAATATCCTTATCCTTCATCGCTAACTCTAAGTCAGCAGTAAATATCATGTCGTCTGCAAGCTTAACACCCGGGAGCTTATCCTTATGCTCACGCTGAGCATTCAACATAATAATCTCATCCTCAAGCTTAGACCACACAGTTACCTCATGTCCATTATTATAGAGAAGTACAGAAAGTGCAATTCCCCAACTACCTGCTCCAATAACGCCTATCTTTGCCATTTCAATACCTATACCCTTTCCCAAACCTTACTGCTCACTCTTCTTTGTAAGATATGTCTTTCTTTCATTCTTATGTATCAATCTAACGATATTTGCTCTATGTCCCCAGAAAGCAAGTGCTGCCAGTAATACAATCAAAACATATAATTCTATCAAATATGGCTGACTCATGCCAAACCATCCTGTCTGACCAAATATCACCATCTGAATCATCAAAACAACATATACCAAAAGAGAACCTAACGATACATAGTGTGTAGTAAAGAAGATTCCAAAGAAAGTCAATACCTCTAACGGAATCAAAACCGGATGAAAGAAGATAACCATACCTGCTGTACAGGCAATTCCTTTACCGCCCTTGAATCCAAGATAGAACGGAAAGTTATGTCCTAATATAGCACCTGCCGCTGCATAAATTACCAACAGATATATCATATCTGCATGACTCTCTCCAAATAAAAGTCTTACTGTCGTCATAGCAAGACCACACTTTAAAATATCACAAATAAATACAATAGCTCCTGCCTTCTTACCTAATACACGAAGCGAATTTGTTGTACCGGCATTGCCACTCCCATGCTGTCTGATGTCAATACCTTTCATTCTTCCATAAATGTATGCTGTCTGAAACAATCCAAAAATATAGCCAATTACAATACAAATAACGCGTATCATACTCCCTAGTTGTCCTTTCTCTCCCTAATAATAAACTTCAGAGATGTTCCTCTAAATCCAAATGCCTCTCTTATCTTGTTCTCTAAATATCTTACATAAGAGAAATGCATTAACTCTTTTTCATTTACAAATACAACAAATGTTGGAGGCTTTACTCCTACCTGTGTTGTATAAAAAATCTTCAATCTCTTACCCTTATCTGAAGGTGGCTGCTGTAACGCCACTGCTTCTGTAACAATTTCATTTACAACACCTGTTGCAATACGAAGCGACTGGTTCTCGATTACCATATCAATTGTCTCAAACAGCTTATTTAGACGCTGTCCTGTCTTTGCTGAAATAAATACCATCTCCGCATAAGTCATGAAAGACAAGATATTTCTCACCTTCTCCGAGAATCGATAAATCGTCTTATCATCCTTCTCTACTGCATCCCACTTGTTCACAGCAATGATGATACCCTTGCCTCTGTCATGGGCAATACCTGCAATCTTTGCATCCTGCTCTGTAACGCCTTCCTCAGCATCGATTACAAGCACCACAACATCAGCACGTTCTACAGCACTGACTGTACGGATAATCATATATCTCTCCAGCTCTTCCTTAATCTTATTCTTACGTCTAAGACCGGCTGTATCGATAAACACATATTCTTTGCCATTTTTCACAACCTCTGTATCAATGGCATCCCTGGTCGTACCTGCAATATCAGATACAATCACTCGATTCTCACCGCAAAGCTTGTTAATAATAGAAGACTTACCTACGTTCGGCTTACCTACGATAGCAACACGTGGTCTCTCGTCCTCTTCAACTTCCATCGCTTCCTGGTCAAAAAGTGCTGTAACAGTATCCAGCATCTCACCGATACCAAGCCGGTTTGCCGCTGAAATTGGAACCGGATCACCAATACCAAGGTTATAAAACTCATAAACATCCGCCTCGTACTTTGCAAAGCTGTCTACCTTATTTACAACAAGTACAACCGGCTTATGACTTCTTCTAAGCATATCTGCAACCTTTGCATCTGCGTCTACCAGTCCCTGCTTAACATCCACAAGGAAAATGATAACATCAGCAGTCGCAATCGCAATCTCTGCCTGCTCACGCATCTGCGAGAGAATAATATCATTACTATCCGGCTCAATACCGCCTGTATCAATGATTGTAAAATTCCAATCAAGCCATGACACATCAGCATATATTCTATCTCTTGTAATACCCGGTGTATCCTTTACAATAGAAATCTTCTCACCGGCAAGCGAATTAAACAATGTAGATTTACCAACGTTAGGGCGTCCAACCACCGCAACAATCGGCTTCTTATTACTCTTTCCCATTTATCTGCTCCATTTCTGTGATTAGGCATTCACGCCTATTCGTAATTATTTTCAATAGTTTATTATCCTGTATAATATATTATCTTGAATAATTTATTATTGCTTCTATAAAATCCCGACCGCTTGATTTTACAATATCTATCGGAACTTGTAAAGTTTTTTCAAGCTCTGCAACTGTCATATCATCTAAGAATACCGTCTCACCGCTTCGAAGCACATTCTGCGGTAACAGTACCTTATCTCCAAGCTCCTTCCCCTGAAGCTGTGCTAATATATCCTGTCCTGTTAAAAGTCCTGATACAGTAATCAACTCTCCAAAGAAATCATTTCTTATCGCAAACACCTGTATGGTCAGCTCTGGATATGCTTCCATCATTCTGTCTGCCATTTCCTTAATAAAACTATATGCCAAACGTCCTGTCACCAAAGATACGGTTCGTCTTCCGCCCTCATATGGCAACTTTTCCTGCATCGCTTCCTCGAACTCATTCATCAAAAGACGAAGCATTCCGACACCATTCTCTAGCTGTAAATAACCATCATAGGTCTCTTCTGCCGGCATCTCCTCCTCTGCAAGAATATACCATTCATCACTTGCATGGATAAAATGTAGACCGTACTCAGGATAAAGCTTGTCCTGCCAACGATGAATCACATCAAGCACCGCCTTTGCATCCTCCTTCGTAAATGGCTCAAGAGGATATAATCCGTCACGATACTTTGATAAACCTACCGGAACCACCGAAACGCTCTCTAAAGTCGGAAGAAACTCTGATAAATCCCTGATACTTCTTTCCAACTCCTCGCCGTCGTTGACACCCTTACACAGTACAATTTGTCCATTCATGGTAATCCCTGCCTTGGCAAGCTTCCATGCCTTCTCCAAGGCCTGTCCTGCAAAACGGTTATTTAACATCTTGCAGCGAAGCTCGGGATTCGTTGTCTGGAAGGATACATTAATCGGCGACAAATGATACTTAATAATTCTATCCACATCATCATCCGACATATTCGTCAACGTCACATAATTTCCCTGCAAAAAGGATAATCTGGAATCGTCATCCTTAAAATACAATGTCTCCCTCATTCCTTTTGGCATCTGGTCAATAAAACAAAAGATACACTTATTATGACAGGAACGGTAATCATCCATTAATCCGTTCTCAAAGCTAATTCCTAAATCCTCATCGTATTCCTTATCAATCTCCAAGAGCCACTCCTCACCAGAAGGCTTACGAATTAACACTTCGATATACTCGTCCTGTGTATAATACTGATAATCGAAGATATCCTCTATTCTTTGTCCATTAATCTCTAACAAAACATCACCGACTTCAATCTCAAGCTCCTCTGCAATGCTTCCTGACTCTACTTTATCAATGATATGTTCTATGTTTTTTTTCATTTTATTGATTCCTCTCGCAAATGACGTTCACACGCGCCATTCACAAAGTCGCAGCTATGCTGCTTTTCGCTGCTTCGCAGCTGCCTTTGCTCATATGTCGGCGCTCCCTCAAAGAATATAAACACGTCAAAAAACGTGCGAGCACTTTTTTGCCTTGTCTATATTCTTTGGTGAACTATTAATATATATCATAACCGAAATTGCTTGACGTGTCACTATCTGAATGTTATAAAATAATAGATAGTGTGGGAAGTATGTCTTCCCTTATTTTATGGAAAGGTCTGATAAACAAATGCCAAATTTACAGGAATTAAAAAATGCTATGCCTGTTGCACCATTAAAGCTTGTTGCTTTACAAAGTGCCGCTGAGCTTGGGCAGCGAGTAAATGAATATCTCGTTGATTTTCGTAAGAATGTAGACAATGTCTATATCAATGACCCTGCATTTCAGGGCTATCAGCAGGATGATTATATGCTGAATTTTTCCACTCCACGCTTCCAGAGCGGTGAAGGCAAGGCAGTTTTGAACGAAACAGTTCGTGGTAAGGATTTATTTATCCTTGTAGACGTTACCAACCATAGTCTTACCTATAAGATGAACGGCTATGTAAATCACATGTCACCTGATGACCATTATCAGGAGTTAAAGCGTGTGATTGCCGCTACTACAGGCAAGGCTCATAGAATTAACGTTATTATGCCGTTCTTATATGAAGGACGTCAGCACAGAAGAACAGGACGCGAGTCCTTAGACTGTGCTTATGCATTTGAAGAGTTAACAGAGATGGGTGTATCTAACTTTATCACCTTCGATGCACACGACCCTCGTATCCAGAATGCCGCTCCTTTGAACGGATTCGACAACTTCACTGCTCATTATCAGTTTGCAAAGGCTCTTCTTGAACGCGAAGAGAATCTGATTATTGATAAGGATCATACCATTGTAATTTCACCAGATGAGGGTGCTCTTGATAGAGCAATCTATTTCTCTAACGTATTAGGTGCAGACACAGGTATGTTCTACAAGCGTCGTGACTACTCTACTATCGTAAATGGTAAGAATCCTATCGTTGCTCATGAGTTCCTTGGAAATGATATTACAGGTAAGGACATCATTATCATTGATGATATGATTTCATCCGGCGACAGTATGATTGATACTTCTAAGCAGTTGAAGGCTAAGGGGGCTAAGCGCGTATTTATCTGTACAACCTTTGGTCTCTTTACAAACGGACTTGCTGCTTTTGATAAGGCTTATGAGGAAGGGGTATTTGACAGAGTGATTACCACTAATCTTGCATATCGTCCACCAGAGTTAATGACAAAGCCTTACTATATTGAAGCAGATATGTGTAAGTTCATGGCTTCCATCATCGACTTTATGAACCACGACTTATCCATGGAGAATGTTTCTACTCCAACAGGTAAGATTCAGAAGATTCTTGAATTATATAAAGCATAAACAGGTGCGGTCTCACATGGCCGCACCTGTTTTTTAAGTTCTATTCACTTGTCGCTTCCAGATACCACAACTGACAGTTTCCGCCCCAATAAGTCCACTGAGCAATATTTCCGCCGGCAGACGTACTCCATCCATATACATCAAGACAGGAATTTCCTCCTGTAATCGCTGTTTTAATTGCATATACTCCGGTTTTCACTTCCTCTATATAGAACTTCTGATTCGTTGTCCCCTTATATGCATACTGTAGAATATTGGCACCATCTGCAGTACTCTTTCCAGCCACATCCACTACCTTTGAATATCCCGTAGCTCCTGTATAAATACAATAAGTACCATCCAAAGACGAACTTGAGCTTGAACTGCCTGACGATGTTGTACTTGATGCTCCGCTCATATCATTAAATACATATAATGACTTCATCGCATTACCGTTTGAATCAAAGAGTGTCATATTATCCCAACTACTTCCACAATCGGTTGTTGAATAATACTGTACAGACGAATTATAAAGTAATTCATAATTACCTGATGTTGATGATGCCCATCCGGAACCATATGTTCCCCATGTAGAGCTATCCACAGAAATCCATTCCGGTGCTCAATAAAACGCACCCAATCCATAACCCGATAAGCTTTCATTTACCTTCGCCACTCCTGCAAATACATCACAAAGAGCCTGCGCTTGTCCATCCACACTAACACTATAATTGTAGTGAACCATTGCCGAGGAATCACCTACCGTATTACCTGATGAGTCATAATTATTAAATGTATAAGGATATCCCGTCTCCGCAACCATAACCTTCTTGTTATAGGTCTTTGCTATATTTGTTAATGTTGTGGCCATATCGGAAGTGGAACCATGCCACATCGAATAAAAAGAAGTTGCAAACACATCATAATCAACTCCCATATTATCTACACACTCAGCATACCACTCACCATTTATCAACAAATCAGTAAAATGAAGCACCTTTAACATGAACTTTCCATAAGCACTATTTGCATCATCTACCGCGTAGCATCCCTGCTGCATCAATTCTGCCACACCCGTTGTCAGATTCCATGTACCATCATAAAGTCCACCGATTCCGCACATAGAGCCATTGGTCTCATTACCAATCTGAACCATTCCTATATTAACACCATAATCTAATAATTCACACAAGCTTTGATATGTAAAGTTATATACTGCATCCTTCTTATAAGCAAGGCTGTAATCCTTCCAAGCCTTAGGTGCAAACTGTTTAGCCGGGTCAGCCCAGAAATCAGAATAATGAAAATCGATAAACGCCTGCACCTGCCAGAATATCAAATACATCTCCCGAGGTTCCGTCCAAATACTTATACTGCGCTCCACTATTCTCCAGTGCAATTACCTCTGAAATATCAACACCCTTGATAAAATTACTTGGCATATTGGATACCGCGGAAACTCCGGAAACGCTTGAAGCTGCCTGTACCGTATCTGCTGTTCCTCCTAATCCACTCAGACATAACGAAAATACCATTAATAAACAAAGTACTACTTTTGAAAGTTTCTTGCATATCTTCTTCACATCACAATCCTCCTTGTTTTGTCGAAGACAAAATCCGAGTCCTATGGCGAGGAGAGGATTTAGCCTCCTTGTTTTGTCGAAGACAAAATGCCAGCTCTGCCTGCAGAGTCTGCACCCTTGCAGCAGCAGAGGATTTGCCTCCTTATCGTTATATGACTTTTGATTGCGCAACCGTTTGTCCTTTGTATCTCCAGTATATCAATCTCCCCGTTTTTTTGGTCAATATTCCATATTTTATCATAATTCATATCCAATTCTGTACATTATAGACAATACAATTAACTGTTTTTGCTTCTTTTCTCATTCGTTTTCTGACAACAAAAAAACTCCCGATTTATAAAATGTTAATCACTTGATAAATCAGGAGTTGATTTTTTACTATCTACAATTTCGTTGCAAAATGTTGCGCATTTTACTTCTGCAAATTGCAATGCATTTTTTATAATGTAATTTTATTAAAGCTCTTCTTACCCTTCTTAACGATGAATTCCTCTGCAAATACATCCTTAGCGTAAACAGTCTTAACATCTGTTACCTTCTCACCATTTACTGTAACACCGCCCTGCTCTACGGCACGTCTTGCCTCTGAACGTGTATTTGTCATACCCGCCTTTACAAGAATAGAAAGGATATCAATGCCTCCATCCATAAAATCCTCATCTGTAAGCTGTGTTGCAGGCATGTTCTCAAGATTACCGCCGCCAGCAAATAATGCCTTAGAAGCCTCCATCGCCTTTGTAGCTTCCTCTTCATCATGAACAAGCTTTGTTAACTCAAATGCAAGGATCTCCTTTGCCTTATTAAGCTCGCTGCCTTCCCAGCTCTCCATCTTCTCGATTTCCTCTAACGGAAGGAAGGTTAACATCTTCAAGCACTTAATAACATCTGCATCTGATACATTTCTCCAGTACTGGAAGAACTCGTATGGGGAAGTCTTCTCAGCATCAAGCCATACAGCACCTGACTCTGTCTTACCCATCTTCTTACCCTCTGAGTTCAGAAGTAAGTTGATTGTCATAGCGTATGCATCCTTACCAAGCTTACGGCGGATAAGCTCTGTACCGCCAAGCATGTTACTCCACTGGTCATCTCCACCAAACTGCATATTACAGCCGTACTCCTGGAATAATGTGTAGAAGTCAAAGCTCTGCATAATCATGTAGTTAAACTCAAGGAAGGTCAAGCCCTTCTCCATACGCTGCTTATAGCACTCAGCCGCCAACATACGGTTTACAGAGAAATGAGGTCCAACCTCACGTAACAAATCCATGTAATTTAAATCAAGAATCCAGTCAGCATTGTTAACAAGTCTTGCCTTATCCTCACCAAACTCGATGAATCTGCTCATCTGCTTCTTGAAACACTCAACATTATGATTGATTGTCTCCTTAGTCATCATCTTACGCATATCTGTCTTACCGGACGGGTCACCAATCATAGCTGTACCGCCACCGATTAATGCGATTGGCTTATTTCCTGCCATCTGCAAACGCTTCATTAAGCAAAGTGCCATAAAGTGACCTACATGTAAGCTGTCTGCTGTAGGGTCAAATCCAATGTAAAATGTAGCCTTTCCATTGTTAATTAATTCCTTGATTTCGTCTTCGTCTGTTACCTGCGCAATCAATCCACGCGCAACCAATTCTTCGTATAATGTCATATTCTCCTCTTTCTATGCTGTATCAGCCCAGCACCGGCAAATAATAGATGGACTAATGCAACGAGTGCACATCCCGGCGGAGCAATATTTTGTGTTTGACACAAAATAAAAGCCCCGCCCTTTATCTGTTACGTTAAAGGACGAGGTTAATACCCGTGTTACCACCTTTATTTACATATGACTCGCATCATATGCCTTAGTAAGTACGACTCCTATCCGAAACTGGAATAGAAATGATACTCTCCCGATATAACGTTCGGGCTTCCGTCACAGCCTACTCTCATCCATACAATGCTTTCGGTGTGCAGCTCCAAGAGGTATTCATATCCAGCTTCCCTTGCGCCTCTCATCTACCGGCTGCTTTCTGTAAGTTTCCCTGCATACTACTTATTCTTTTCATCGCTTTTATTTTCAATATTTATATTAATAGATTATAGTAACCTATTTTTTATTTGTCAATTATCTTTTTCTACTTTAGCATCAAAAATGCCCCTAAGTTACCGCGTCTGCCATGACTTGCACGATGGCTGAACAAAAGCTCACTATTGCAACAGGTACATACATCTGTAATCTCAATCTGTTCGTCCGGCACTCCTGCCTCACGAAATACTATATAATTCGCAAACCAAAGGTTTAACTGGTACTTGCCGTTAGGCTTTTGATAAAACAAGCTCTCTCCCAAGCCTCTTTTTGCAAACTCCACTATATAATCAGCCACCTTCGGAAATTCCTTGCTAAACTCCTGTGCAACATCCTCACTCACCTCATAGCAGTCCTGACAGATAGACGGTCCAATCGCAACCTTTACGTTGTAAGGCTCTGTTCCATATGCCTTTGCCATCTCCTGTAAGGTAACAGCTCCAATCCTCTGTACCGTTCCTCGCCAGCCTGAATGTGATAATCCAATCGCTTTGTTCGCTGTATCTACCATATACAGCGGTACACAGTCCGCATAAAAAGTAGCCAGTGCAATGCCCCTTTCATTCGTAATCAAGCCATCTACATCCGTATAGTCCCGCGAGATAACAACGCCCTTTCCCTTATCTGCTGCCGTTACTCTTCTGACATTTGCCGTGTGGGTCTGGTCCGAGCATACAATATCCTCCACCTTACAACCAAGTGCCATAGCAACACGCCTGTAATTCTCATCCACACAGGCCTTATCATCGCCTCTTGTATAGCTTAGATTCAGGCTTGCAAACTCGCCAACGCTCACGCCGCCAAATCTTGTTGTGAAGAGATGCTTTACAATGCCGGTCTGCTCCAAACCAGGAAATACCAGATAAGGTACTGTTACCTGATTTTCTCCACATCCCTCATATAAATAATGCTTTGTCTCCAATGACTCTGCTTCACCCTTCTTATTCCACTCTATCTGCATTCTAATCCTTCCACAATTGATATTATCTTTCTATATCAACGTTCACAATTTGTTTCCTCAATATATCTCACTAATAAATATGCGCAAACGCATTAGGATACCATGTAACCTCATCCTCGCTACACGCCACCACATCATATCGAATTGGTGTAAACTCCCCCAATCCATGCTTCATTCTATAGTAATCCGCCACACGACATATCGTCTTTTGCTTTGCAACGGTTACCGCCTCCGCAGGTGTTCCCTTTTGTTCAGACTTACGATATTTCACCTCGACAAATACAATATATTCTCCATCCTTGGCAATAATATCGATCTCACCCTTGCGGCTTCTAAAATTTCTCTCAAGAATATGCATTCCCTGCTGTCGCAAATATGCAACAGCCCGTTCCTCATACTCTGTGCCAATCTCTCTGTTATTTTGCATGTATTTCATGCCTTTCCTATCTCAAGCCTTACCATGATGAAGGCATTTTGTACGCATCATTTCTTCCCGCGCGAATGCTCCATCTTAGCCTTCAGCTTATCCATACTGTCTACAAATACCAATATTTCAGCAACAACTTCATATAGCTCCGGCGGAATCATTTCTCCTATCTCCAGCTTAGCAAGTGTTCCTGCCAGCTTATCATCTCTATGAATCGGAATATCTGACTCCTTTGCCTTGTCTATGATTTTCTCAGCCAGTGCACCGTGCCCTACTGCAATCACCTTAGGTGCCTGGTCCTCCGGATTATACTCTAAGGCTACTGCCTGTTTCGGCTTCTGCTTCTTCTCAAGCTCATTTGCCATATCCATCCCCCTATGCCCTAATATCAAAGGTCTGATACATCAACGGAACCGTCGTTCCTGCGATCTGTTCCTCTACATATTCAATAACTGACTTTTCTTCCACTCCTGTCTCACAGCTCGTATGACAGGTATAGCCTTTTTCTTTCAAACGCCTGATCAAAGAATCCATATGGGCACCTACAAACTCCAGCATCTCTTCCTGTACTGCAAATCGGGTAGTAACCTGATTGGAATCCAGCTGCATTGCAACATGAATATCCATATTTCCCAGATGCTCCATATCCAAATGCAGCAATGCCGTCACACTGCCATCACGTTTTGCAAGGTTTCTTTTATTCGTAAACACATATAACTCTCCATGCGCATTATTTTCTGATAGTTTGAGTGGTAACTGCACATACTGAAAGACCTGATTCAACTGATTCATAAACTCTATATTCTGCTGAACATTTCGTGCACTACCTGTCTGCACAGATACTTCCTGCGTTGCTTCATTCAGCAGCCTTGAAAGCTCATTGCTCTGCTCATAAAGTCTTTTATAAAACTGTGGTGTCTTATCCTCCATAATCTCGTCAGGCGTTAATCTCCAATTCGCTTCCATCTCTCCCTGCAAACGACTACGAAATGTTTCTGAAGCAAAAAGCTTTTCCTTCACTTCCCTGACAAAATCCGTTCCAAGCTCAGTTTGTGAAAGCGTTGTTCGGAACAAGCCTTCCAAATCCTGCAACGAAAGCTGATTCTCTCGCAATCCTTGTATCAGCGTATCCGCCATCTGCTGTGGAGCTGACTGACTTGACTTCTCCATGAATTGCAGCTGTATTTCTGCGCTGTTATGAGACTGTCCTGCCCCTGCTTCTGTATTCTTACCGACACTCAAAAACTGTAGCACTCTATCCATAAACGTCACACCATTCATAGACTTCTGTAGCAACGCACCATGTCCGTCAATGCGATTTTCTGGGTTTTCCTGCACCATCTGTTCTACTACGTTCGTTCCGCCTACCTGACCATTCTGATCTGTCGCCACACCCGCCTGCTTCTGCAACAAGACCTCCGTCTGTACAGATGTTGCCTGCGCCAAATCTCCTAGTCCCGACAGACTATCAGCCTGTGACAATATCTCTCCCTTTACATTATTCTGCAATGCATCATATACCTGAAACACCTCATCTGCCATATCCTGTATTGCCGCTGTCAAACTATGCTGTAAGCCTTCATACTTCTGATATTGTAAAAGACTCTCCGGTGTAACCTTTAACTGCATTCGATTCATCTGCATAAGCTGCTCCATAGAAGCCTTAGGTGTACCAAGCATCTGACGATACAGCTTCCCTACAGACTCCTTATGTATCGGCAGACCATTCTCTATCATTTTCGCGATTAACTGCATGTTCTTCTCATTTACAGGTATTCCTGCTGCCTTAAGTGCTGCTTCGCCCACTCTCTGCTGATAGGCATTCTGATAAAGAGGCTTAAGCACCAGCTTATCCCCTGTATTTGACTGTACCTGAAAATTCAATATCTGTCCTAATGCCAGCTGTACATCATGCTCTAATCTTGCCTGCATATACTGCCCGCTTCCAAGATAAAGCTGCACTTCTTCACCACTTACTGCCGTAATTTCACCCTTAAAGACATCTCCTTGCTTTAGCTGGCTTAAGTCTACAGTTACTACATTAGGCTGATAACTGACACCTCTGCTGACAGGCTGCCCCATACCTGATAAATGTCCGAATCCGTCCATCGCTTCACCTTCTTCCCCTTTGACGTTGAACGATTACATAAAGTTTCCGATAAATGTTCTTCTATGAATCGGCGAAGGACCAATTTCCTTAATCGCCGCAATATGCACCGCTGCACCATAGCCCTTATTTGATGCAAACTGATACTGGGGATAGAGCTTATCATACTCCTCCATCATTCTATCTCTTGTTACTTTGGCAACAATACTTGCAGCTGCTATAGATACACTCTTGGCATCGCCCTTAATAATCGGCACCTGTGTAATATCCACCTGTGGAATGGTCACAGCATCATTTAATAATATATCGGGCTTTACCGGCAATTTGCTGATAGCCTCACGCATCGCCTCATAGGTTGCCTGCAGAATATTAATCTCATCAATTCTCTCATGAGAAACACAGCCGATTCCTACACCAACCGCTTCCTCCATAATAATATCGAACAATTCCTCTCTCTTCTTCGCTGTCAGTTGCTTGGAATCATTTAAATACAGTATCTTGCAATCCTTTGGCAAAATCACCGCACACGCTACCACCGGCCCTGCCAACGGTCCTCTTCCAACCTCATCAATACCGCAAACATAACCCAGATGCTCGTACTCTTTCTCATATCGTTTCATCTCTTCTGTACGCGCTATCTCTTTCTCCAAAGCATCAATTGATTTCCTTGCCTTTGCAACCAAAGTCTGCACGCCTGCTCTTTCATCACTTTCATATGTCTGCACAAAAAGAGGCAGCTCTTTTTCATTAGCTGCCATCAATTCTTTTTTAATCTCACCTATCTTCTTCTCCATAGTAGTACATTGTCCTTTCTACTTGTCATCTAAGAACTTAAAATCCTCCAACGGCCAGATACGAAGCCATGCTCTACCAATAATATCCTCTCTCCTAATATTACCGACATCAGCACTACGACTATCTGAGCTGTTATTACGATTATCACCCAATACAAAGTATTCATTCTCATCAAGTACTACAGGGTCTATCGCAAGTCCGGGATACTGTATAATCTCCTTACCGTATGACTCAACCAAAAGCTCCTCCTGCTCCGCTCCCGGTGCAGTAATATAGATATTTCCCTCTAAATCAATTCTAACAGTCTCGCCAGGCAATCCGATGATTCTCTTAATGTAATAGGTATCTGTCTTATACTGATATGGAAATACAATAATGTCAAATCTCTCGGGATCTGAAAAACGATAGCTAATCTTATCTACAATCAGTGTATCCTCATCATATAAGGTACACTCCATACTGGCACCCTTCACCTGTGTTCTCTGTCCCACATAAGTAATAATCAAATAAGCCACACAAAGCGCCACCAGCAAATATACACTGGTGCACAATATCTCTTTTAATATATTCTTCATCCTACTCACCTGTCACCTCAGAATCCAACGATGCTTGCTCCGATAGTGTCGGAGACTCCATTGTAATTCTGCCTAATCTTCCGTTTCTAAAGTCTTCTATTAATATAGAAGAAGCCTTCATAATATCCGGCTCTTCCCCCTTTAAAAAACAGTGTCTGCTGATACTGATATCGCGCAACACCTGATATGGATCATCTGCAAGTTCAATCTCATATCTGCTCTTTAAAAGGTCTGCATATCCATTCTTTAACAGCTTAATCAACTCATACGCCAGTTCATCCTGATGCAAAATCTCATCATTAATAGAACCAATCAATGCAAGCTTCAAGCCTACCAACTGGTCCTCAAACTTCGGCCACAAAATGCCGGGTGTATCCAAAAGCTCCAGACTCTTATTCAGCCGAATCCACTGCTTACCCTTGGTAACTCCCGGCTTATTACCGGTCTTAGCACATGCTTTTCCGGCAAACGCATTGATAAAAGTAGACTTACCAACATTCGGAATACCAACAACCATTGCACGTACAGGACGATTAATAATACCACGTCTTCTGTCACGTTCTATCTTTTCCTTACAAGCCTCCTGTACCACACCGTTAATCGACTTGATACCGCTTCCTGTCTTGGAATTAATCTCTACTACATGGAAGCCCTTTGCCTGAAAGTACTCCATCCACTGTTTATTCTGTCTTGGGTCTGCCAAATCAGACTTGTTCAACAAAATCAATCTTGCTTTATTCTTTCCCAATTCATCAATATCCGGATTCCTGCTACTGAGCGGGATTCTTGCATCCACCAGTTCAATCACAAGGTCAATGAGCTTAATGTCTTCCTGCATCATTCTCTTTGCCTTAGTCATATGTCCCGGATACCACTGATAATTCGCCATCTGATAACCTTGCCTTTCTATAATCTACTCTATAAATCCCATGCCACTATCTTCCTTTGCTGTGTGAAACCAAGCCTTACCTATGATATAACTCTTTTTCACTGTTCCGATATTGGCATTTCTACTGTCTTCACTATTATTGCAATTATCACCGATTACAAAATACTCATCATCACCAAGCGTCAGTTCACTCTCCAAAACGCCTGCCTCTGCTATCTTATCATTGAAATAATCATCCTGTATCACATCATTCACATACAGGATGCCATTCTTAATTACTAATGTATCTCCCGGTGTACCAACCACTCGTTTCACATAGTAGTGAGTCTTCTCATTACCATTTGGAAGGAAAACAACCACGTCCCCTACCTTCGGTTTAGATACCCTGTATATCACCTGATTAAGATAAATCTCCTGTCCATTATATAAGCCAGGCTCCATGGATGAACCAATCACCGTAGTCTTGATTCCCACGCAATACACCAGCACCACCGCCAATAAGATTGACGCAAAAATGCTGAATATCCAACCAAATATCTCATTAATCAGAGCCACATTTAACTTCTTTTTCTTCTGATAAAAGGTTAATCCTTTTCTTCTAGCCATCTGTAAATCCTTAAATATATCTTCTTATTCTTTTTTGCTCTCTTACGGTGCTGTTTAGCAACGAGCGCATATATAATAATAGTATAACGCAATTATGTGTTCGATTCAAGTGGGGTAAATATGACATTTCTATAAAAAAGAACAAAGTGGACAAGTCCACTTTGCCGCGCGAATCGCATATCACGAAGTGATAATTTTCTCTATGCGATTCTGCGCATAAGAAAGAATGTGCTGAAAGCACATTCCGCGCCGCAAAAGCGTCGCATTTATGCGACATCTTCTTTGCTTTTGCGTGTGCATCCTCGCGGAGCAGCTTTTTATTTGATAGGAAATTCCTATCAAATAAAAAGGCGAAGCCAAACGGCTCCGCCCTTAATCACGATTTCTCAGATTAAATTATTTAACTAACTCTTTAACCTTAGCAGCCTTACCAACACGGTCTCTTAAGTAGTTAAGCTTAGCTCTTCTAACTTTACCCTTTCTAACTACCTCTACCTTCTCTACGTTAGGTGAGTGCATTGGCCATGTCTTCTCTACG
>JAZNMO010000024.1:0-9134 GCA_045579665.1 Lachnospiraceae bacterium | reverse complement strand
TCATGAAGAAAGCATTGCGCAGGGTGTTAGAGTTTCTTAGTGCTTTTTGAACATATAGGAAACTGCCGACCGGATGGAGGCAGTAGGCGGCAATCTGAGCCAAGGATGGCGAATCGCCGCCGGTTCCGTACGTCTTAGAACTCTTAAATAAAAGCACCTAGAAACTCTTAGCCCGGAGCTCTCGCTTTCGAATGAAACCTGTTAGGGTGGTGCCGAGAGAACTCGACAAACCCGAATTTAGACATAAAAACCCCGCCCATGGGCGGGGTGAAAGAATTTATTTTTTTGTATTGCCGCCTGCAATCTTCATGGTGATGAAGAATACAGCCACTCCGAATACTACGATACCTAACACAAGTAATATAGTACTCAATGTGTCGTTATCAGAAGCCGGCTCTGCTGCTACCTGTGTCGCAGACTCCGCTTCCTTCACTTCCTCTGTGGAAGCTTCTGTTGAAGCAGCCTCGCTTGCCACTTCCTTGCTCTCCTCCACAACAGGCTCAGCTTCTTTAACAGTCACCTTAACCTCTGTAGTTAAGCCATTCTCTGTATAAGCAGTAATCGTTGCTTCACCAGCCTGATGTCCGTATACAACAGTCTTTGTAGCATCTGACGCAATATTAGATACACTAGCTACTGCAGGATTAGATGATACAAATGTTACCTTCGAAGAATCTGCAGGAGTTACCTGTACCGTCATGTCTGTTGTAGAACCTTCCTTCACAGATAATGCTCCATGCATCACATCTATGCCGGTTGCCTCTTTCTTCTCCACAACCATTGCAGCCTCATCAAATACAAGGTTTGAAATCGTAAAGGTTACCTCCACCTTCTGCGGATTTGTGACATCTGTAAAGTTCAATACATGATTTGTAACCGTTACTTCCTCAACTGCTGAACCATCCCATGAGTTAATCGGGTCGTTTGTATCTAAGATACCCGAAGCCTTTATAGCCGACTTAGAATCTGTTTTAGTCATTGTAAGTGCCTTACCATCTACCACTACAGAATCATATGTAATATCACAGGAAACCAATGGTGACTTACCATACTGACCTGTTGTAACTCCATGATCCTTGATATATACCGCAGTCAGATTATTCAAGCCTGTAACACCTGCATTCTTTGCAGCATCTGATAAATCTGATAAACAGTCAAAGCTTAATGTGTACTGACCATCCTCTGCAATCGTAATTGATTTACCATACTCATTACTAAAGAAATTGTGCTCACTATCGTTAAAGTAAACATTCAATGCAAGTTCAATCTCTGCTGTCATAGCTGCAGCTTCTACTGTTACAGGCACCACCTTTACCATTCCATCTGAAGAAGTAATAAGAATCTGAGCGCTACCCTCAGCCTTTGCTACCAACTTACCAAGCTTAGAAACAGACACTACATCACTGTTAGATGAACGGTAAGTAAGGAACGCATCTGTATCTGCAGGTGTCATAGATGCATTCATATATACTGACTGACCTGCTGTTAATGTATAATTCTCCTGCTCTGTTGCAATTTCTGTACATGGATTACTTGTCTTAGCAGCCTTCACTACTACAGGAATCTCCAATACTGCGCCACCATTATGTGAATATGCTGTAATCACCGTCTGACCAATACCTGTTGCATGGATATTTGCACCCCAGATTGTCAAATCAGACAAATCCTGATTCACAGTTGCTATTGTCTCATCTGCACTCTTCCAAAGAACAATGTCATTAGAACCCTTCTTTGGCAGATTTGGTAGTGTAATATCTCCCACTTGACCTACGCTAAGTTCAAAATCACCAGCTACTGTTCCTAAGTCTGTAATTGGTGTCACCACTGCATCTCTAACAATATCTGATAAATCCTCAGAACCTTCGTAGAAACGACCTCTATGAATACCTGCAATAATCTCTGGGTAAATCTGCTCACCTGTCTCTCTGTCAATTAATGCAAATGAGAAATCCGGCTCCATACTTAAATCATACCAACCCTGGTCCCAATAAACAGGAACCATACCTAACTGCTGACATAGTCTGTTTACGACCTCAACATGATAAGCTCTCTCTAAAGTATTCATCTTATTCAAAGCACCATACTCACCAAGAATAATAGGGATTCCTGCATCATGGAACTTATCTAATAAATGAAACTCTGTCACAAGACTGCTTACCTTTTTATCATTAAAATCAGTTGTCTGCGTTGTCTCCAAAAGGCCAAAGTTCCAATCATAATAATGAACTGCCACAAATAACCTATCCTCTACACTATCATCCGGAAGCTTAAAACCATTTTCTTCCTTTGTAGTATTTACAATATTCGTATAACGACCAGGAACCGATAACCAACGTTTAGCATTATTAGAGCCTGTAGAACGTACTGTATCAACAAAAATCTGATTTAACGCATTAATATTTGCTGTATCTCCAGCCAAATCACCATCATCGCCTGTTACCTCATTCATGGACTCAAAAATAACATGCTCATCATAATCCTTAAAACGCTCTGCAATATGTCTCCACACTGCTTCGAACTTCTCCTGAACAGGAGCCTGGTCATCTGCACCAATTCTAAGCCAGCCGCTCTGCTCTGCACCATCATGATGAATATTGATAATAACGTACATATTCATATTTACACAATAATCAACAATATCCTGCACACGACTCATCCATGTTTCATTAATCGCATAACCATTCTCATCATCAATCATAGTTCCCCACGTTACAGGAACTCGCACGGTGTTAAATCCCAAATCATGTACTGTCTTTAACAGTTCCTGTGTGGTTTCCACATTCTGCCAAAGTGTTTCGTTTGGGGTAAAACCAGTGTGACCATCCATTGTATTACCAAGATTCCAGCCGCTTCCCATCTCTGCAACCATCTCGTCCACTGTCATCTCGCGAAATGGCATCTGTGCACTTACCGTCTGTGTGTTCTCTGCCGCTCTTACTGTTAATGCTGTTGGAACACTTGTCACCAGTAGGCCAACTGCCATGACTCCCGCAAGAAGCTTATACATTGCATTTCTTACCTTCATATAGTAACCTTACCTTTCTTAGCCGTACAATTAATCTTCTTTCTCTTCATCTGTATTCTCGATTACTGCTCCCGGCTCTTTTTCTATCTCCCTAAAGAAAAATATTGCAAACCCGCTGATTGTCAACATAAAACATGCCGGTCCAATCAGGATTCCAAAAAACATGGTCGTTGTATTGAACATGAATATAACATATTCAACTATCAAAACCACCACAAGTAAAATCGTTCTCACAAAATATCTTGATGCAATTGCTATCGAATTCTTAATTGTGCCTGTCAGTGTGTTTTCATACCTTGCGCTCAGCGGAAAGGCATAAATAAATCCCATGACCAAAAGGAAAATAGCAAGAATCCCAAATGCAAAAAACCATGCAGAATCACCATCCGTTACTCTTGCAAGCTCAAAGTCAAGATACACAACATAAGAACCAAGCATAGCTAACAGGCCAAGCGGAATCCCCTGCTTCCAATTTTCTTTAAAAGCCGCAACAAACTGCCTCCCCACATACCCTTCTGTATCATCCACCATCTTAAGTGTGACCTTAAAAGCTGCAACCGTAGCCGCACCACATGTCACAATCGGCAAAGAAAAAATAATCCACAAAATATTGAGCTTTAACATATCCAGTAATCTGGACATGAACTTATAAAAAGCCCCATCTACATCAAAAAATTTCATAGCATCTAACTCCAAAATATAAATCATCCAAAATATACTGAAATGGGACTGTTTTCACAGTCCCATTATAAACCCTATCTTAAAGGCTCCTGAAGTGCATTTCTTACAGCTGCCTGTTCCTGACAGTACTTAACCATGCTGTTGTAACCATAAGACATCGCCTTACCACGCATCTCATTAACAATTGCCTCGTACTCTTCTACAGTCTCAGCATAGATTGCTCTCCAGCTGTAATCCTTTAAGCAGATTGCAATCTGGTCCCACTGGCTCTGCATATCATCTGAAAGAGTAGCCATTGCAAATGTTGTAGGAACATCTACTGAATACTTACATGTATTCATGTATTCATCAACTGTCTGAGTACCTGTTACCGTTCTCCAGTCTCTCTCTGCATCACAGCGTCCCTCAGGTACCTGTGTGCTTGCCCAGTACTCACAGTTATATCTCTCACCTGACTCAGGGTTAACATCTGCTGCTGTCCAAGTTGTATTGTTAACCTGGAAAGAACCATCATTAAATGTAGCTCCGCCCCACTCTGCAGGCATCATAGTTGTTCTGTCTTCCTTACATGTTAAGCCAAACTCTGTAAAGTATGTCTTTCCATTCTCATCGTAATCCCAGCAAAGTCCCTTAGGGCCGTAATCAACTGTTAATCTTCCCTCTGGAGTACATAACCAGTTAAGGATTTCCATACAAACCTCTGGATACTGTGTCTTAGAGCCAATTGCCCATACACGATTACCGCCTAATGTACTTAAACCAGCAACGATTGGAGAAGCCTCTGTAGGTGTTAAGCTCATCATAATCTTATTCTCGTTATAATGCTCTGCCTTGTTGTATGCAAGAGAACCTGCATAGTTAAAGATAGAGAAGAATACATTACCATTCTGAACCTTTTCAATCATAGTATCATATGTCTGTGTCATTGAATCAGGGTCAAGAAGTCCTCTACGATATAAGTCATTAAACCAAGCAAGCATTGTTAAATACGGGCTGTCTGCCGAAAGCGCATCATAGAACTCACCGTTCTCAACATTATAATGACCAAATCCAAACTCATCATATCCATAATAAGCTGTTGCCATAGCCTTTACATACATTACATAGTTACCATCCCAATCAGGCCATAATGACATCGCATATGTTGGATTACCATCATCACCAGTAGGACAGATTTCCTTCATATCCTCTAATACATTGATTAAATCATCAAGGTTATTTACAGCCGGATGTCCTAACTGCTCATACAAATCCCATCTGATATCCCATGTATAGAAGAATGCATCATGACTGTCTGAGCTTGAAGCAACATTATGACCAAATCCATAAATAGTATCTGCTTCACCAATGATATTACCTGCCTCATCCTTAGCTGCTGAAACTGTCTTATTTGCTTCTAATGCATCCTGCATATTCTCCCAAATATATGGACCATATTCCTGAACAAGATTATCCTCTTCCCAGTCAAATAACATACCTGCTTCAACTGCCTGCTGATACTTTCTGTCCGTAGAACCAAATACTACGATATCACCTAAGTTTCCATCCTCCATACGTGTCTCATATACACCATCACTGTCAGGAACCAGGTTAATCTTAACACCAAACTTATCCTTTAAAATCTGTGCAAACCATCCCTGCATCTCACCCGAATAGTTCGCTAACTGGCTGTAACAGGTCAATGTGATTAAATCTTCATCACTCACTGCTTCCTTTCCAGAATCAGATGATGTAGAACCGTCTGTACTTGTAGTTGTTGAAGAACTGCTTCCGCAGCCAACTAACATGCCACCCATTATAGTAGCTACAATTGTAGATGCCACTAATCTTCTCATGATATTACCATATTTTCTCATGTTATATTCCTCCTTCATTTTCGTCTATATCTCAAACCGCTTCTCCCAACGTATTGCCTCTGGCAATACAATTAGCCCTTTACTGCTCCCAACATAATTCCCTTCTCAAAGTATCTCTGCATGAATGGATATACTAAAAGAATCGGTATAATAGATACCATCGAAATCGTATACTTAATAACCTTCGCATTTAATGCAGTCTGCATAACAGCCTCTGCTGTTGCTGAGCTAACGCCACCATTCATCAAAGCACCTAAGTTAGAGCTTGTTGTCAGGTACAAATACAATCTGTGCTGCAAGGTATACAGCTCAGGTGCACCCTGCATCAAAATCAAGGAATCCGTAAAGGAATTCCAGTGACCTACCGCACCGAAGATTGCGATTGTTGCAAGAATCGGCTTACACAGCGGCCAAATAATCTTTCTAAAAATCGTCCAGTAACCTGCACCATCCATGAATGCGCTTTCTTCAAGCTCTCCCGGAATAGACTCAATATAAGTCTTTACCAGAATGATGTTATATGGTGCAACAATACCAGGAATGATATATGCCATAAAGTTATTGGTTAAACCAAGCATTGACATATTCAAATACCAAGGAATTGTACCTGCATTAAAGTACATGGTAATTACTAAGAAGCGATACCAAAACTTTCTCTTCCACATCTGCTGCTTAGTTACTAAATAACCAACAAAAGCTGATGCAGCTACCATCAATGCAGTACCAAGTATCGTTCTGCCGATGGATACGATAAATGCCTGACCTACCTCATTGGCATTTAACAAACTAATATAATTCTCAAAATTAATACCTCTTGGTATAAAATTAATTGCGCCCTTACTTACCAAACTATTATCTGAAATGGTATTGATAAACAGATAATAAAATGGAAACACACAGCTAAAGGTAAAAACAAAGAAAAATATGTAATTAATTACATTAAAAATCTTATCTCCTACCGTCAACTTAAAGCGTGACTTGTGTGTCTTATAATAACGCTTTTCTGCTTTTGCATCTATTTTTTCCTGTGCAGTCTTCGCCATTTCGACACCTCCTAAATAATACTTTCGCCACGAGTCAACTTAGAAATACCATTTGCCATGAATAAAAGCACAACGCTGATAATGGACTTCGCCATACCAATCATTGTAGACATTGGAATTCTACCATTGACAATACCAAGCTTATAAACATATAAGTCTAATACTGAAATCACATCTGTATTGGTTGGATTCTCAAATACCATGTACTGGTCCATACCATTACTCAAGATACCGGCTACTGCCATAAGCAGCATTACCATATAGGTAGGAAGAAGTCCCGGTACTGTAATATGCCACATCTTCTGGAAACGACCCGCTCCATCTACTGTAGCCGCCTCATACAGCTGCTGGTCGATACCGGAAATACCTGCGATATAGATAATCGCACTCCAACCGATACCCTTCCACATACCCCACGCTAACATCTTAAGCCAGATATGCTCATCCCCCATTAACATATTCTTACCTGCATCCCACACACCGGTGTTCACCAGAATACTACTGATAAAACCATCTGATGCAAAGATTGCAAGTGCAATTGCATATACAAGAACCCAGCTGATAAAGTTAGGAATCGTTGTAAATGTCTGAACAAATCTTCTAAACCAAGGTACCTTTACCTCATTTAATAAAATAGCAAATGCCATTGCACACCAGCTTGTTGCAATACCAAGACCACTCATCGCCAATGTGTTACGTAGCACTCGAACAATATCTGCTCTGGTTGCTTCATTCTGGAATAATAATGTGAACCACTTAAATCCCACAAAATTCTCTGCTGACAACGTTCCACCTGATGTATAATCATAGAACGCATAACGCCAGCCATATAACGGAAGATAGCTGAATACAAATGTCAAAGCTGCAAATGGTAAGAACATCAAAAACAGCTTGAACTTAGATTCCATCTCCATCTTAGCGTCCTTCTCCGGCTTTGGTAAAAGAACGTGAATCACTATTGTAAGTACAAGCACTACCATTGCCAGTGCAAAAAACATTACCCAGTTACGAACCGGGAAATATGGAATAACCTTTTCCGGCTTTGTCGTCTGTGCAATCTGTGTATACGCTACATAGATGCCGATGAGACCAATCACCTGAAGAACCGCACCAACAATCGCAAAAATATTACCACGCTTCTTCATCTTCAAGTTACCAACTGACATACATGCTGTCACCGCTTCCAGTGCAATACCGATACAGGTTATCATACTGGATACAAAGATAATCTGAAAGGAAGACTCCTGTACCCACTCCATTCTGAATGCACGCACGCACTGCTCAACCAAACCTGAATATGATATGCCGGAAGTAAACAATGACATGTTCTTATTAATAAAATCACATACCTTTGCAGGATTAAATGCCGGGAAAAATATCATAACAATCGATAACAATGTAGCGATTCTTGTCACATAATACAGATACCCTGCTATTTTTTCCTTTCCTTGTATTTGTTTATTCATGCTTACCTCCTAAACATACTGCTTTGAAATTCACAGTATTCGTTATTTCCTTCTAATAAAGTGGAGGATGCTTGCAACCGCATCCTCCGTCATCATTTGTTTTCTAAAAGAGAATTACTCTGCTTTTGTGTCTTTCTTCTTCTTAGATACCATTACACCTGCTACAACTGCAACAACTGCTACTACAACTACTACGATTACGATAACCATTGTGTTGTTTGAAGCTGGCTCAACATCTGCTGATGTATCAACTGTTGTTTCTGCCGCCTCTACCTTAGTTTCAACTGCTGCCTCTGACTCTACAGGAGCTACTGTCTCTGCAGGAGCAGACTCTACAGGAGCCTCTTCAACTGCCTTATCATAAGCAAATCCGCTTACATCGAAAGAAATCTCAATGCTCTGTGTTGGAGCTGCGTAATATGGAAGTGCTTCGATTTCATTATTCCAAATATTAGCTAAGAGAATCTTCTTAACTTCCTTAGAATCAGCATCTAAGAATGCCTCTGCCTGAGTAACGATTTCTTTACCATCCATCTTAAGAGTAACATTAGAAAGTACAATGTTATCATTCATAGGAAGGTCTGTTGAAACGAAAAGTAAGTTGAATAATCCGTCAGCACCTAAGATAGCCTGATCCTGGAATGTACCGGAGAAGTCGAATCCAGTCATACCTACTGTATATCTTCCATTACCTGCAATCTCTGCATCTGTGAACGCACCACCCTGTGCAACCCAATCACCATCAACAAAGCCCAACTGGTCAAAGCATCCTGAATCCTTACCATATGTAGCATCATCATGTGCGTTACGGAATAACCATGTAGGTGTCTGAACACCAAAGTATGCATGATATACACCATTCTCATCATATGAAGCCTGTGCTGATGCTTCTTCCTCTGCTGCACCGCCAACCATAATGCTGTTAGCTGTTACTTCAAACTCAATCTTAGAGAAACCAGCTGGTGACTCTGCGATATACTTTGTTCCCCACTCATTGTAACCACCTGCTACACGAAGTGCCTGATTACCATTTGCTGCAATATAATCACCTGTATCCTCTAAC
>JAZNMO010000023.1:0-19339 GCA_045579665.1 Lachnospiraceae bacterium | reverse complement strand
GGCTCCATGGTCAAGCGGTTAAGACATCGCCCTTTCACGGCGGTAACACGGGTTCGATTCCCGTTGGAGTCATTTATATGGCCTAGTGGCTCAGTTGGTTAGAGCGCCGCCCTGTCACGGCGGAGGTCGAGGGTTCGAGTCCCTTCTGGGTCGTATGGGATCTTAGCTCAGCTGGGAGAGCATCTGCCTTACAAGCAGAGGGTCACAGGTTCGAGCCCTGTAGGTCCCATTGAAAAGCGATTGCGAATGCAATCGCTTTTTGTGTTTGAAAGGAAAGGCTTTGTTACAAAGATTTAATGAAAGAGGTATTAAAAGTGCATTACATTTTATGAAATATGGATAGAAAAGAAAACCTGAATGTTATAAGATACGTTTATATGATATTGGGATATTATGATACAGGAGGCTATGACAAATGGAGTTACAAATAACGAATAAGCGTGGTGTGGATATTCAAGAAGATTTGATAGGTATTTTCTTTGAGGATATTAATTATGCTGCTGATGGCGGCTTGTATGCAGAGATGATAGAGAATCGTTCCTTTGAATTTATGGATTCAAGAGGAAAGAAGAATGGTTATTATCAGATATATGATGGTCTGCATGGTTGGAAAGGATATTCGAAACAGGTAGAGCCAGAATTAAAAATTAAAGAGGATGAACCACAGAATAAGATTAATACACATTATTTGCATGTAAAGCTTCAAGCAGGTGAAGGAGTTACGAATAAGGCTTATGATGGATTGTTTTTGGAGAAAGGAAAGAAATATCTGATAAGCTTCTGGGCAAGGAGCAACAAGGCAACACATTTACAGATTGCAGCAATAGAAAAGGTAATTGCGGATGATGCGGCAAATCAGAGTGAGGATGAGATTCAGGTATTAGGTAAAGTAGAGATTGTTGCAACAGACTGGAAGCAATACAAGTTGGAGGTTACAGCAATGGAGACAGTAGAGAAGGCTCTGTTTTTAGTGCTGGCAGAAGAGACGTGTACGCTTGATTTTGATACAGTTTCCATGATGCCTTCTGATGCAGTATGTGGTTTGTTTAGAAGGGATTTGGCTGAGAAATTAAGGGAATTAGCACCAGCTTTTATGCGTTTCCCGGGAGGATGTGTAATAGAAGGCAATAATTTGGAAAATCGCTATCAGTGGAAATCGTCAGTTGGACCGATAGAGCAAAGAAAAGCGAATTGGAATCGTTGGGCTGTTCACAATAACAATGAGGAAAATGATTATACGTCGGAGTTTAGGTATTACAATCAGACATTAGGTATGGGATATTTTGAATATTTTGTATTGTGTGAATATCTTGGGGCAAAGCCTCTTCCTGTGGTAAATGTAGGTCTTGCGTGTCAGTATCAGTCGGATGAATTGGTAAGTAGAGACAATCCGGAATATCAGCAATATATACAGGATGCTTTGGATTTGATTGAATTTGCTAATGGAGATGAGTCTACCACATGGGGAAAAGTAAGGGCTGATATGGGACATCCTGTACCATTTGGGTTGGAATTAATTGGATTAGGTAATGAGCAGTGGCAGACAGAGAAGGTTGACTTTTTTGAGAGATATGAGGATTTTGAAAAAGCAATACATGAGAAATATCCTGATATGAAACTGATTGGTTCAGCAGGACCAACAGTTCATACAGCAACCTATGAGGCTGCATGGAAGTTTTATCATGAAAAGAAGAATAAAAAGAATTTTACCTATGCGGTAGATGAACATTACTATATGGAGCCAGAGTGGTTCTTGGCAAATACTCATTTTTATGATAATTATCCTCGTGACGTAAAGGTTTTCTCTGGCGAGTATGCAGCGCATGATAGAGAGGTACAGCAGTCAGAACTAAGAAATAATTGGAAGTGTGCATTGGCAGAGGCTGCGTTCCTTACGGGAGTAGAGCGAAATGCGGATGTGGTGTATCTTGCTTCCTATGCACCATTGCTTGCAAGGCTTGGATATGTGCAGTGGTCGCCGGATTTAATATGGTTTGATGATAAGAGCTGCTATGGTACACCAAATTTCTATGTGCAGATGCTGTATCGTAAGTACACGGGTTCATATACATTGGAAAGTGCCCTGGAAGGTGGAGAAGAGCAGAGAATATATCATTGTGTGTCAAAGGATGAACAAACAGGAACTGTCTATGTAAAGCTTGTAAATGCATCTGATAAGCAGCAGAAAGTGAAAATGTGTCTGGATGAGAAATTTTCACGAATGAATATGATTACAATGCATGCAGATTTGCTTGCAACAAACTCTATTGATAATCCGGAAAATGTGGTTCCGATGAAGGAAGAACTGCAATTTTCAGAAATAATCACAATTCCGCCGCAAAGTTTTGTGATTATTGAACTTAATCATATTGAATAACAGATGTTTTTTAAAGACACTATTGGAAATATATCATTCTTGCATTATTTTATCAATAAGGATATACTAGATTGCGGGAAAAGTCTGGAAGAGGTCAGTGCTTATAGGTTGCGGTGCTATAGGCTCGCAGGTATGAGTAAGGAATATAATAGATTAGAAAAGAGGAAAAGTTATGTATCAGCAGGAAATTACAGATGCAAAGTGTGTAGTAGAAGAGTTTGTAGAGGCAGGCAATATTAAGGCGGGAGATTTGATTGTAATTGGATGTTCTACCAGTGAGATTGCGGCACAAAAGATAGGCTCCTATTCCAGTGCAGAGCTGGGTGAGGCAGTATTTGTGGCTATGTATGAGAGCTTTTGCGAGAAGGGAATTTTGATAGCAACACAGTGTTGTGAGCATTTAAATAGAGCCTTGATTATGGAAAGAACAACAGCAGAAAAGTATGGATATGAGGAAGTAAATGTGGTACCACAGCCGAAAGCGGGCGGTTCTTTTTCTACAGCAGCATGGAAGCATATGAAGAATCCTGTTGCGGTAGAGAGGATTCAGGCAAATGGAGGAATCGATATTGGAGATACTTTGATAGGTATGCATTTGAAGGCTGTTGCAGTACCGGTAAGAATTGAGCATCCTGTGATTGGAAGTGCGCATATTGTGTGTGCAAGAACAAGAGCGAAGTATATCGGCGGCGAGCGTGCTTGCTATAATGAAGCATTAAATTAATAGAATAGAAGGGCTGGTAGGCGGCGATTGCAGTCTGCCACTTTTTATGTAAAACAACTTAAAAGAACATATGCTTTTTAAAGTCAGAAAAAAGGGATAGCTTAAGGCTTTTTGGCGTTTTTGATAATTGTATTGTAAAAAAGTTATGAAACTTAAAAAACGGATTTGATAAAAGGTGTTATATGTGTTATAATTTGCCTTGTATATAGTAAGCGCAAGCGGCATATGTAGAAAGAGTGGCTGATTAGGGGATGACAAAAGAGACAGGAAGTAAGAGGCGTGTAGAGAATATAAAGCGATTGATTATTGCAATTGTTATATTGTTTGTGTTAACGCCTATGGTGACTTGTCTGGTGTTGGTGGTTCAGGTTTCCAATCTGACCAAAGTTCAGGAACAGCTACAGGAAGATATTTCGACATATCAGACGAAGCAGGCTCAGTTAGAAGGTAAGCTTGAGGACTTACAGGCGTTAGTGAATGCTCATACAGATTTGCAGACAGGCGATTGGCAACGGGCAGACGATGGCAGGGAGGTTCGGTATACCGACGAACAGAAGGCAGATAGCATCACGGAGTCGGAACAAACGATAGATTCTGCTGCGATAGAAGCAGTTGAGAATCAGTTGGTTTGGGAGGATGTTGCGGGAGATGTAGAGCCTTGGGATTCATCGTCCGGTATCAGGAGAGTATATTTGACTTTCGATGATGGACCGAGTGCGTATACGGATGATATACTGGACATATTGGATGCATATGGTGTTAAGGCTACGTTTTTTGTTGTGGGAAAGCAGGGCTACACCGAGCAGTATCAGAGGATTGTTAATGAAGGACATTCGCTGGGGATGCATTCATATAGTCATAAGTATCAGGAAATTTATAGTTCGCTGGATGCGTATCGACAGGATATGGATAAGCTGCATGACTATTTGTATGAGCTGACAGGTGTTGATTGTAAGATAGCGAGATTTCCTGGGGGTAGCAGCAATAAGAAGACCAGCAGGATAAATATGCAGGAACTGATTCGTTACCTTGGTGAAGTGGGAATTCAATATTATGATTGGAACGTGTCTAGCGGTGATGCAGCAGCAGTGCCTATAGACGCTGAACAGATTGCAGATAATGTATTGAAGCATGTTGACAGATATAATACTGTCATTGTATTGATGCATGATGCTGCAGGAAAGAAGTCTACGGTTGAGGCTCTTCCTACAATAATTGAGAGTATACTTCAGTCAGAGAATACGGTTTTGCTACCGATTACAGAGGATACTATTCCTATACAGCATGTTAAGGCACAAGAAGAGTAATGTGGAAATTGGAGGAGAGTTACAATGGGTTTTTTTCAGGATTTAAAGCAGGATTTGTCACAGGCAGTTAATGAGTTAATGCCAGAAGAAACAAGCACAGATTTGGGGAATGAGATGGTAATGGATGACGAGAAGGTAGAGTCATTATCAGAGGATTTATTCGGAACAGAAGGCAACGAGCTTAAGGATTTGGAGGCTATGCTTGAGCAGGAGGTTGCAGCGCTTGGTGACGGTATGACAGATGCAGATGCGACACTTGCAGAAGAAGTTAGTGAAGAGGTAGAAGAGCTTTTGAATGAAGTAGAGATGAACTTATCAGAAGCTGAATACATAGAGACAGCATCGTCAGATGCAACAGAGTTGAAGGAAGAAAGTGTATTTACAGATAATGTAGAGGTTTCTTCTGATACAGCAGTGATTACTGAGGGTATGACTATTCTTGGTGATATCAGTAGCAGTGGTAATATGGATGTTATCGGTAATATTAACGGTAATATCGAAATCTTGGGTAAGTTAAACGTAACAGGTAGTGTAAACGGTAATTCATCAGCTGCTGAGATTTATGCAGAGTCAGCTCAGATTAATGGTGAAGTAAAGAGCAAGGGCAGTGTTAAGATTGGACAGAGCTCTGTTATCATTGGTAACATCTATGCAACAAGTGCAGTGATTGCAGGTGCGGTTAAGGGTGATATCGATGTACATGGTCCTGTTATTTTAGATACATCAGCTATCGTAATGGGTAATATCAAGTCAAAGTCTGTACAGATTAACAATGGTGCAGTGATTGAAGGTATGTGCTCACAGTGCTATGCTGAGGTAAGCCCAACATCATTCTTTAGTGATGTAAAGAAGAAAAAATAATCATAAGAGTAAGGATGTAGAAACATGCAAAGAATATTATTAAAATTAAGTGGTGAAGCACTTGCAGGCGATAAGAAGATGGGCTTTGATGAAGCAACGGTAACTAAGGTTGCCATGCAGGTTAAAGAGCTTGTTGATTCGAATATTCAGGTTGGTATCGTAATCGGTGGAGGTAACTTCTGGAGAGGACGTACCAGTGAGACGATTGACAGAACAAAGGCAGATCAGATAGGTATGCTTGCTACGGTTATGAATTGTATTTATGTGTCTGAGATTTTCAGATATGTAGGAATGCAGACGGAAGTTTTTACACCGTTCCAGTGTGCAGCATTTACAGAGCTTTTCTCTAAGGATAAGGCAGTTAGTGCTTTAAAGGCAGGAAAGGTTGTATTCTTTGCTGGTGGTATCGGACATCCATATTTCTCAACAGATATGGGAACTGTATTAAGAGCAATCGAGATTGAAGCGGATATGATTTTATCTGCAAGAGCGGTAGATGGAGTATATGATTCGGATCCTAAGCTTAATCCAAATGCTAAGAAGTATGATACGATTCCGATTAAGGAGGTTGTAGATAAGCAGCTTGGTGTTATGGATTTGGCTGCGGCAGTTCTTTGCATGGAGAATAAAATGCCAATGACTATTTTTGGATTGAATGAAGAGAATAGTATTGCAAATACAGCAAAAGGAAAGTCAAACGGCACTGTAATTACAGTGTAGTAAACATAGGAAGGACGAAGAACATGGACGAGAGAATTAAACCATATGAGGAGAAAATGCAGAAGGCATATGATTTCCTTCTTGCAGATTATTTAACAATCAGAGCAGGACGTGCTAATCCACATGTATTGGATAAGTTAAAGGTTGATTATTATGGATCGCCTACACCAATTCAGCAGGTTGGTAATATTACAGTTCCAGAGGCAAGAATGATTCAGATTGCACCATGGGAGAAGAGCTTAATTCGTGAGATTGAGAAGGCTATCATGGCATCAGATATCGGAATTACACCAAGCAATGACGGAACAGTAATCAGACTTGTATTCCCTGAGTTAACAGAAGAGAGACGTAAAGAGCTCGTTAAGGATGTTAAGAAGAAGGGTGAGGATGCAAAGGTTGCAATTCGTAATATCAGAAGAGATGCAAATGATGCATATAAGAAGCTTGCTAAGACTGAGGTTTCAGAGGATGAGATTAAGGGCTTGGAGGATTCTGTACAGAAGCTCACTGACAAGTATGTAAAGGATATCGATAAGGCAATTGAAGATAAGTCAAAAGAGATCCTGACTGTATAATTAAGGTTTATAATGAGGGGCATTACATGAGGGATGTACTGCCTCTTTTTTCCTTTTTTACACTTTTTATAGAGTGTATTGTGTTAGAATAAGATAGTATGGAGGTCTTAGTGTAATATGAAAGTACCTACACATGTAGCGATTATTTTGGATGGCAATGGAAGATGGGCAAAGGCGAAGGGACTGCCTAGAAAAGCCGGTCATGTACAGGGTGCCAAGAATGTAGAGATTATATGTGAAGAAGCATATAAGATGGGAATACAGTATCTTACGGTATATGCATTTTCGACAGAGAATTGGAACAGACCGCAGGATGAAGTAGATGCTTTGATGCAATTGCTTCGTAATTATATGAAGACCTGTTTAAAGACAGCGGAGAAGAATAAGATGTGTGTTCGTGTCATTGGAGATAAGACACGATTAGATGAGGATATCAGAGCGAGAATTGCAGAGCTGGAAGAGGCAACGAAGGATAATACGGGATTACATTTCCAGATTGCACTGAACTATGGAAGTAGGGATGAGATTACCAGAGCAGTGAAGACACTTGCGGATAAAGTGGCTACAGGTGAGCTGATGGCTGAGGATATCACAGAGGAAAGAATTTCCAATGAACTGGATACCGCGGGTATACCGGATCCTGATTTGATGATAAGAACATCAGGTGAGCAGAGAATATCAAATTATCTGCTTTGGCAGTTGGCATACGCAGAGTTTTATTTTACCCAGGTGCCGTGGCCTGATTTTACAAAGAAAGAATTAGAGAAAGCAATCGAGGCATATAACAAGAGAGATAGAAGGTATGGCTTGGTTAAGGAGGAATAACATGGCTTCGAAGATTAGTAAGGAGAGAACAATCAGCAGTGTCATATTGGTTATTATTGCGCTTGCAACGATATTACCAGGTGGACCTGTGCTTGCACTTACATTATATCTGATATCGAATGTGGCATTTTTGGAGCTGACAAAGGCTTGTGGGATTCATACGGGAGAGAAGCTGAATGTACTGGAGATTACAGGGCTTTTAGCGATTGCGGTATATTATCTGTTAATATATTTTGCACAGACACATACCTATTTTATGATTACGGTTATTTTGTTATTGATGGCATTGATGATTGTGTATGTATTCTCGTTTCCGAAGTACACAGCTAATCAGGTGATGACAACATATTTTTCTTTAATTTATGCACCGATTATGCTTTCTTTTGTGTTTTTAACAAGACAGCTGGCTTACGGCGGATATTTGGTTTGGATGATATTTATCAGTTCATGGATTTCAGATACTTGTGCGTATTTGGTTGGCGTATTGTTTGGTAAGCATAAGCTGGTTCCACACTTAAGTCCAAAGAAGACGATAGAGGGGGCTGTGGGTGGTATTCTCGGTTCGGCTGTCGTGGGTGGTTTATTTGGATTTTTCTTATTGGATAAGACAATGGGAGTTAGTCAGTTTGGCCCTATTTTATTTGTCATAGGAGCGATTGGTTCCGTGATTTCACAGGTGGGGGATTTGGCTGCTTCAGCAATTAAGAGAAATCATGATATTAAGGATTATGGCAATTTGATTCCGGGACATGGCGGGATTATGGACCGTTTTGATAGCGTGATTTTTACAGCACCGATGATTTATTTTTTGATTATATTATTTTTATAAGTGTTTGAAGTAGGGAAGAGAGAATTCTTGGTGCAAGAGTTATTATGTAGTTTTGAAGAGAGGTAGCAGTGAAGTATGAAAAAGCTGGCAATATTAGGTTCAACAGGTTCTATCGGAACACAGACCTTGGAAATCGTTAGAGAGAATGCAGATTTACAGGTGGTTGCGCTGGCGGCAGGTACCAACGTTGAGTTATTAGAGAAGCAGGTAAGAGAGTTTAAGCCAAGGCTTGTTTGTATGCAGACAGAAAGCGCATGTAAGGATTTGGCGGCACGTTTGCAGGATATGCAGGTAGAGATTGTCTGCGGTATGGATGGATTGATTCAGATTGCAGAAATGGAAGAGTCAGAGATTCTGGTAACTGCTATTGTAGGAATGATAGGTATCCGTCCTACGATTGCAGCAATTAAGAAGAAGAAGGATATTGCACTTGCCAATAAGGAGACTTTGGTAACGGCAGGACATATTATTATGCCGCTAGCAGAAGAGATGGGAGTTTCCATTTTACCTGTAGATAGTGAGCATAGTGCGATTTTCCAGTCTATGCAGGGAGAGAATAAGGAGCGTATTCACAAGCTTTTGATTACGGCGTCAGGCGGTCCTTTCAGAGGAAGAACGAAGGAACAGCTTGCCAATATTCAGGTGGAGGATGCCCTGAAGCATCCTAATTGGGCAATGGGAAGTAAGATTACCATTGATTCGGCTACACTTGTGAATAAAGGTCTTGAGGTTATGGAAGCTAAGTGGCTTTTTGATATGGATTTGGATAGGATTCAGGTGGTAGTACATCCGCAGAGCATTATTCACTCCATGGTAGAGTATGTGGACGGAGGTATTATTGCACAGCTTGGTACACCGGATATGAAGCTTCCGATTCAGTATGCACTGTTCTATCCGGACCGTCGTCCGATGGCAGGTAAGAGAGTAGATTTTTACGAATTGGGTAGTATAACCTTTGAAAAGCCCGATATGGAAACCTTTACAGGCTTAAAGCTTGCTATGCGTGCGGCAGGAGAGGGAGGCAGTGTGCCGACAGTATTCAATGCAGCAAATGAGAAGGCAGTTAGTCTTTTCCTGAATAGAAAGATTCGTTTCCTTCAGATTCCGGAGATTATTGAGATGTGTATGGATTCTCACAAAAGATTTGCAAATCCTGACGTAAATCAGATATTAACCGCGGAGCAGGAAGCATATGATTTGATAAGAACAAAGTTTGAATAGAGGAGAACAGAATGTTTGTTACGTTAATTGTATTTATTCTTGTATTTGGCGTGGTAGTTGTTTCTCATGAGCTTGGTCATTTTCTGATTGCAAAGCTTAATGGAATTAAGGTGGTAGAGTTTTCAGTTGGTATGGGACCTACCTTACTGCAGTTTACAAAGGGCGAGACCAGATATGCCTTGAAACTTTTGCCTTTGGGCGGAGCGTGTATGTTTGAAGGTGAGGACGGTATTTATACAGAGGATAAGGATGCGAAAGACGCAGATAAGAAGGGAGCTTTGGCTGTTGACAGCACGGAGGGAACCTTTAATGATGCCAATGTATGGGCTAGAATCGCAACAGTGTTTGCAGGACCATTCTTTAATATTATTCTTGCATTTTTATTATCGCTGATTGTAGTTGGCTTCACGGGAGCTATGATTCCACAGATTACATCGCTGATGGAAGGATATCCGGCTGCGGAGGCAGGCTTACAGGAAGGTGATGTGATTACCAGAATTAACAAGGAGCGTATTTATCTGTACAATGAGGTTACATTTATTTCGTCCATGAATACGGGGGAAGCGTTAGAAATAGAGTTTCTGCGTGATGGAGAGAAGCAGGTAACCACTCTGACACCAAAGTATAGCGAAGAGGATGACAGATATTATATTGGTTTTACCATTGGAGAAAAAATCGAGTGTAAGGGACTGGATTTGATTAAGTATAGTGCTTATGAGGTTAGATACTGGCTGAAGGCTACAGTGGAAAGTCTTGTAATGCTTGTGCAGGGTAAGCTGACAGGTGATGATTTGTCAGGTCCGGTAGGTATTGCAGTGGCAATTGATGGTATGGTAGAACAGGCAACCCCATACGGTATTCCGACAGTCGTGCTTACAATGATGAATTTTGCGGTGCTGTTAAGTGTAAATCTTGGGGTTATGAATCTGCTTCCGTTACCGGCATTGGATGGCGGACGTTTGATTTTTATGTTTATCGAGGTGCTTAGAGGAAAGCCGGTTCCACCTGAGAAGGAAGGCATTGTTCATTTTATCGGCTTTGTAGCATTGATGATTCTGATGGTATTTGTATTATATAATGATATAACAAAAATCTTCCGTTAAGGAATCTTAGGAGCGGAAGATAGAGAAAGGCATGGTATAGATATGGTATTTAGAGAGCATACCAAGGTGGTTCAGATTGGAAATAAGGTAATCGGCGGCGGTAATCCTATTATGATTCAGTCGATGACAAATACAAAGACAGAGGATGTTGCAGCTACTGTAGCGCAGATTCAGCGCTTGCAGGAGGCGGGCTGTGATATAGTTCGTTGTACTGTGCCAAATCAGGAGGCGGCGAATGCGATTGCCGAGATTAAGAAGCAGATAGAGATTCCGTTAGTAGCGGATATTCATTTTGATTATAAGATGGCAATTGCGGCTATGGAGAATGGTGCGGATAAGATTCGTATTAATCCTGGTAATATTGGAAGCCGCGAGAAGGTTGCCGAGGTAGTCAGAGTTGCTAAGGAGAGAAATATTCCGATTCGAATCGGCGTAAATAGTGGTTCTCTTGAAAAAGAGTTAGTTGCGAAATATAATGGTGTAACCGCACAGGGTATTGTAGAAAGTGCGTTGGATAAGGTTGGTATCATTGAAGACCTGGGCTATGACAATCTGGTCATCAGTATTAAGTCATCCGATGTTATGATGAGTGTGGAAGCACATGAGCTTTTAGCAGGTAAGACACCGTATCCGATTCATGTGGGTATTACGGAATCAGGAACGATTACAAGTGGAAATATTAAGTCCGCAATTGGTCTCGGAATTATTCTGAACTCAGGTGTTGGTGATACGATAAGAGTGTCTTTAACAGGCGATCCTGTAGAGGAGATTAAGTCGGCGAAGCTGATTTTAAGAACATTAGGACTTCGTAAGGGCGGTATAGAGGTTGTGTCCTGTCCGACCTGCGGAAGAACCAATATTGATTTGATTGGTCTTGCCAATCAGGTAGAGACAATGGTTCAGGGCTATGATTTGGACATTAAGGTTGCGGTTATGGGCTGTGCTGTAAATGGACCGGGAGAAGCAAAGGAAGCGGATATCGGTATTGCCGGAGGTATTAAAGAAGGTCTTTTAATTAAAAAGGGTGAGATTATCAAGAAGGTACCTGAGGCGGAGCTGTTAGCAACTTTGAAGGATGCATTGGACAATTGGGAGAAATAAAGAAAAGGGATTATGGAGAAGAAGTTTTTTGACGCCTTTCCTAATCTGAATCTTATCGGTATGCAGAAGGAATTATTCGAACAGGTAGTTGTAGAGAGGATTACAGCCACCAAGCGAAAAGACCTTCTGCGTATCTATATTCGGAGTGAAAGGTTAATTGAGAAAGAGTTAGTTTATCGGACGGAGAGTGAGATTAAGAAGCAGTTCTTTCCGAATGATAATATTACAATTAAAATATATGAAAAGTTTATACTTTCCGGACAATATAATCCCCAGAAGCTGATGGATGTATATAAGGAAAGTATTTTGTTGGAGCTCAAAGAAGCAGAGCATATGCTTTATACTATGTTTCGTCAGGCGGATATGCGATTCCCTGATAACAACAGCATGGAGCTGATTCTGGAGGAGAGTGTGATTGCAAGAGCCAAAGAGGATGAGTTTATCGGTATCCTTGATAAGGTTCTGAATGAGCGATGCGGCTTTATGGTGAAGTTTGATGTCAGCTATAAGGAAGCAACAGCCGGCAAGTATAAAGAAGAAGATGAGCAGAAGATTCGCAAAATTGTTGCTGGTATTTCGGGACGAATAGGCAGTGGCGATGAGTTTGAGGGTGGTGCACCTGCGGGAGAGAGTGTGGAGGCTTCAGATACAAAGGCTGCAGAGGTAGCAGCTGGTCAGACTAAGACAGAGAGCCAGACACCTAAAGCAGAGAAGACACCTGCCAAGGCGCCGGAGAAGAAGTTTGAAAAGGGCTCCTTTAGACGTATGCCTAAGAAGTCAGATAATCCTGATGTAATCTATGGTCGTGATTTCGAGGATGAAGTGATTACCATTGATGAAATCTGGGGCGAGATGGGCGAGGTTGTTATCCGTGGTAAGGTACGAAGCTTGGATAAACGTGAGATTCGTAATGAAAAGACGATTGTCAGCTTTGAGATTACGGACTTTACAGATACGATTAAGGTTAAGATGTTCGTACATAATGAACAGCTCGAAGAGCTTCTTGGTGAGTTAAAGGTTGGAGGTTTCTTTAAGGTGAAGGGTGTTACGACCAATGATACCTTTGATCATGAGCTGACGATTGCAACAGTAGTTGGTTTAAAGAAGATTCCTGACTTTACAACTGCCAGAATGGACAATAGTGTAAAAAAGAGGGTAGAGCTCCATTGTCATACTAAGATGAGTGATATGGATGCGGTATCTGATGTTAAGACCATTATCAAGCGTGCTAAGAAATGGGGACATAAGGCAATTGCTATTACTGACCACGGCTGTGTGCAGGCATTCCCGGATGCGAACCATGCGCTGGACCATGGTGATGAGTTCAAGGTGATTTACGGTGTAGAGGGTTATCTGGTAGATGACTTGAAGGAAATGGTGACCAATGATAAGGGACAGTCTCTTGATGGAACCTATGTGGTATTTGATATTGAGACAACAGGCTTCTCACCAGTCAATAATAGGATTATTGAAATTGGTGCAGTTAAGGTGGTAAATGGTGAAATTGCAGATAGATTTTCTACATTTGTCAATCCACAGGTGCCGATTCCCTTCAATATTGAGAAGCTGACAGGCATCAGGGATGATATGGTAATCGATGCGGATACCATAGAAGAGGTATTGCCAAGATTCTTGGAGTTTGTAGGAGATGCAGTGTTAGTAGCACATAATGCAAGCTTTGATATGAGCTTTATTATAGAGAATGCAAAGCGTATGGAGATTCCGACGGATTTTACTTATGTGGATACTGTGGCGCTCGCAAGAGTACTGCTTACCGGTCAGGCGAAATATACGCTTGATGCGGTTGCAAAGACACTTGGTATCAGCCTTGAGAATCATCATCGGGCAGTGGATGATGCAGAGGCTACGGCAGAAATCTATGTGAAGTTCCTTGCAATGTTGAAAAAGGATGGCCATGAGAATCTGACGCAGATGAATGAGCTTGGTAAGTCCAGTGTAGAAGCAGTCCGCAAGCTGCATTCGTATCATATTATTATTTTGGCAAAGAACCAGACGGGACGAATTAATTTGTATAAATTAGTATCGGAGTCTCATTTGACCTATTTCTATAAGAGACCGCTGATTCCAAAGAGCCTGATTATGAAGTACCGTGAGGGACTGATTATTGGTAGTGCCTGTGAGGCAGGAGAGCTTTTTAGAGCGATGCTGGATGGAAAGAGTGATGAACAGATTGCTAAGATTGTGAATTTCTATGATTATTTGGAGATTCAGCCGATTGGAAACAACCACTTTATGATAGAGTCGGAAAAGCACCCGGATATTCAGAGCGAAGAGGATTTGATTGCGCTGAATAAAAGAGTGGTGATGCTTGGTGAGCAGTTCCATAAGCCTGTTGTGGGAACCTGTGATGTGCATTTCTTAGACCCTGAGGATGAGATATATCGAAGAATCATCATGGCGGGTAAGGGCTTTAAGGATGCAGATGACCAGGCACCGCTGTACCTTAGAACCACAGATGAGATGATAGATGAGTTTGCTTATTATCTTGGCAGTGAGAAGGCAGAGGAGATAGTTATCACCAATACCAATATGATTGCAGATATGTGTGATTATATTGCACCGGTTAGACCTGATAAATGTCCTCCTGTTATCGAGAATAGTGATGAGCAGTTAAGGGAAATCTGTTATCGTAAGGCGCATGAGATGTATGGTGAGGAACTGCCGGAGATTGTGCATGCCCGCTTGGAGAGAGAATTAAATTCCATTATCAGTAATGGTTTTGCCGTTATGTATATTATTGCACAGAAGCTGGTATGGAAGTCGGTTGAGGACGGTTATCTGGTTGGTTCCCGTGGTTCGGTAGGTTCCTCCTTCGTTGCGACGATGGCGGGAATTACAGAGGTTAACCCTCTTAGTCCACATTATTACTGTAAGAAATGTCATTACAGTGAGTTTGAATCAGAAGAGGTAAAGAAGTTCTCGGGTATGGCAGGCTGTGATATGCCGGATAAAGACTGTCCTGTGTGCGGAGAGCCTTTGGTAAAGGATGGATTTGATATTCCGTTTGAGACCTTCCTTGGATTTAAGGGAAATAAGGAACCTGATATTGACCTTAATTTCTCGGGAGAGTATCAGAGTAAGGCACATAAGTATACAGAGGTTATCTTTGGATATGGTCAGACCTTCCGTGCAGGAACCATAGGTACACTTGCGGATAAGACGGCATTTGGATATGTGAAGAATTATTACGAGGAACGTGGTAAATATAAGAGAACGAGTGAGATTAACCGTATTGTAGAGGGGTGCACCGGTGTACGAAGAACAACAGGTCAGCATCCGGGTGGTATTGTTGTATTGCCGGTGGGCGAAGAGATTAACTCCTTTACACCGGTGCAGCATCCTGCCAATGATATGACAACAGATACGATTACAACGCACTTTGATTACCATTCTATTGACCATAACCTGTTGAAGCTTGATATTCTCGGACACGACGACCCGACGATGATTCGTATGTTACAGGATTTGACGGGGATTGACCCGGTTACGATTCCTTTGGATGATAAGAAGGTTATGTCTTTGTTCCAGAATACGGATGCATTGGGATTAAAGCCTGAGGATATTGGCGGCTGTAAGCTTGGCGCATTGGGTATCCCTGAGTTTGGTACGGACTTTGCGATGCAGATGGTTATTGATGCACAGCCAAAGTATTTCTCAGATTTGGTAAGAATTTCGGGACTGTCTCATGGTACGGATGTATGGCTTGGTAATGCCCAAACCTTAATTCAGGAGGGAAAGGCAACCATTTCTACCGCTATCTGTACGCGAGATGATATTATGATTTATCTGATTAATATGGGAATGGATAGTGAGCTGTCCTTTACCATTATGGAGAGTGTTCGTAAGGGTAAGGGACTTAAAAAGGAATGGGAAGAAGAAATGCTTGCACATAATGTGCCGGATTGGTATATCTGGTCTTGCAAGAAGATTCAGTACATGTTCCCGAAGGCTCATGCGGCAGCGTATGTTATGATGGGATGGCGAATCGCATACTGTAAGATATATTATCCACTGGCTTATTACTGTGCATACTTTAGTATTCGTGCATCAGCGTTTTCTTATGAGATTATGTGTCAGGGCAGACCTCATTTAGAAGATGTATTGGCAGATTATAAGAAACGTTCTGATACTTTATCGAATAAGGAGCAGGATTGTCTCAAGGATATGCGTATCGTGCAGGAAATGTACGCAAGAGGCTTTGAGTTTGAGCCGATTGATGTGTTTAGGGCGCATTCACGTAATTTCCAGATTATCGATGGAAAGATTATGCCGTCTCTTAGCAGTATCGACGGCTTGGGAGAGAAGGCGGCAGATGCCATCATGGAGGCTGCCAAGGATGGTCCGTTCCTGTCAAAGGATGACTTTAGAAGCCGTACTAAGGTTTCTAAGACGGTCATTGAATTGATGTCACAATTGAATCTCTTAGGAGATATTCCGGAGTCAAATCAGATAAGTCTGTTTGATTGGGTGGTGTAAATGAATAAATATTCAAAGAACCTTGCAAAATGTCGAAAAATGTTATAAAATTTTGTGCTGGGCAAACATTTAGTGATAAATGGACGCAAAGCATGAAGTCATGGTGCAATGTATGATGGTTCGGCTGCATAAACTACGCGCGTAGTTTGTGCAGCCTTTTCATTTGCCTGGAATAATATACAAAGGAGAGTGAGATGTTGAAAAAGACAAAAAAGATACTGTTATTATCTATAGCAGTCAGTATCGTTTTTTGTGGAAAGGTGGAAGTGTTTGGGGAAGAATATGAGTACGACGAGTTGAATCGAGTAACGAGGGTTATCTACGATGACGGTAGTACCATAGAGTATGAGTATGATAAAAACGGCAATATCGTGGATATTATGGTAGATGCTGTGGAAGTGGAGAGTTCAACAGAACCGTTGGAGAGTATAACGGAAGGAAGTGAAGAAACTGTAGAGGAGAGTACAGATTCGCATGAAACAGAGGAGAGTACAGAAATCACATCAGATTCTGTGGAAAGTGAAGAGAGTATTGTTGAAACAGAGGAAAGCTCAGAAGAGATAGAGGAGACTGTAGAAAGTACAGAGGAATCGGATGAAGAAGAGAGTGAGAGTGTAGTAACACAGATTGTTACAGCAGTAAAAAACTTTTTTACGGGAATTGCCAATTGGTTTAAATCTCTTTTTTCGTGGTAATTAAGTAATATAGAAATCATTTACATCATAGAGGAGACAGAATAAGAATGAAAAAGAGAATATTTAAACAGATTGTAGCAATTGTTATGGCGGTGACACTATTTCCGTTGAATAGCTTTGAAGGCTGCTTTGCACAGAGAGTGTATGCGGCAGAGGAAGCTATAATGGATGAAACGTTGCCGGAGATTTCTACAGTATCATCAGATGAGATGATGGCAGAAACTGTAGTACAGGAAAGCGAAAGTACAACAGGTGTTGTAGTAGAAAGTATAGAAGAAAGTGTCATAGAGAGTGAAGAAGTAACAACTGCGGTGGACGAAAGCGTAGTAGAGAGTGAAGAATCAACAACTACGGTGGACGAAAGTGTAGTGGAGAGTGAAGAATCGACAACTGCGATGGAAGAAAGCGTAGTGGAGAGCGAGGAAATCACATCTACTGTAGAAGAGACAGAAGACTTAATAACCGTAATAGAGGAAACACTAGAAGAAACAACAGCGGTAGAGACCGAAGAGGCAGTTGTCGAGAATCTAGTGATTTCAGATGACTATGCGCTTACACATGACCTGGTAGTAGCTGATTTGGAATTGGCAGCAGGAACCTTGAATCTAAATGGCTACAGTCTGACCGTTGAAGGTGATTTGATACAGGCAGCAGGTACTGTAAGAGTAAATAAAGGTAGCCTTATTGTAGAGGGTGACTATCGAATTCAGTCAAGAATAGGTGAAGATGGAGCATATGCTTATGGCTCAAGCAGTAGTCAGTTGAAGATGACAGAAGAAGATGATTATGTACTGGTAAAGGGAAGCTTCATATCGGATTCATCAGTAGACGCTACAGGCTATCTGACAGCAGGTACGCTGGAAGTAAAAGGCGATGTCAGTGTAAGTAAGACTTATTCACAGAAGAGTTTTATAGCGACGGGAAGTCATACATTGTTATTGAGTGGTGACGCCAAGCAGACAGTGAGCTTTGGATATACTGGGGAATCCTATAGTCGTCTGAATGACCTTGAGATTACTAATGAAAGTGAAGAGGGAGTGGAGATTACTTCTAAGCCTTATGTGTCAGGGCATGTAAATGACCATGGAAATAAGGTGAGTGGTTTTATTGCTATTGGAACATCGACTACTTTTGAAGAAGGATATTTTGGAGGCAGTGTATATATTGGGCAGGATACGACATTGGACGAAGTTATCAGTATAGGAGGTGATTTGTCACATGAATCAGGAACACTGTCTATATCGGGAAGTGTAACTGTAGGAGGAAACTTTTATCAGAATAAGACATATATCTCTTTGATAATGAATAAAGGAAAGTTAGAGGTAGAAGGAGATTATATCAATAACTATAAAAGTGGAACCTATTTGTCAATGACAAATGGGGAGGATTATATTCTGGTACACGGAGATATGATATTCAATTCATATTATTCGTATTCGGGTTATTTGACAGCCGGAACTATCGAAGTAAAGGGAGATTTGACATCTACCTACGGGCTCTGTGCCAGTGAAACTCACCGATTCTTGTTCAGTGGAGACACTAGGCAGACAATCAATGTAGCATTAAATGAATATTTTGCAGTAGTAGAACTAAAGAATTATAGTGAAGAGGGCGTATATTCAGAGACTACGTTTGGAAAGCAGAAATTAGTAAGAAATGGTTGTAAGCTTACCTACGGAGATATTGAGGGAGAATACGGATGGACTCTGCAAGCGGATATGGTATATGAGGGAAATCTTGTATTAATTGAAGATACTCTTGATTTGAATGGATATAATTTGACAGTTACTGGAGATTTGATACAGCTGTCAGGTATTGTAAAGCCGAATAAAGGAAGTCTTACCGTAGAGGGAGATTATCGCTTGCAGGCTCGAAGTGGTGAAGAAGGAGCATATAACTATGGCACTAGTAGTGGTCAGCTTCAGATGACACAGAAGTCTGACTATGTACTGGTAAAGGGCAGTTTTATCTCTGATTCGGTGGCGGATACTACAGGCTATCTAACAGCAGGAACTTTGGAGGTCAAGGGCGATGTCAGTGTAAGCAAGACCTATTTGGAAAAGAACTTTATAGCGACAGGAAGCCATACATTGTTACTGAGTGGAGATGCCAAGCAGACAGTGAACTTTGGTACATGGGGCGCAGAAAAGAGTCGCATATGCAATCTAGAAATTACAAATGAAAGTGAAGATGGAGTGGAGATAACCTCTAAGCCATATGTATCAGGTCGTGTAAATGCCCATGGAAATCAGGTCAGTGGATATATTGCGATTGGAACATCGACCATCTTTGAAGAATATTTTGATGGAAGTGTATACATCGGTCAGACTACGACATTGGATGATGAGATATGTATTGGTGGTGACTTAATGCATGAATCAGGTACATTCTCTATATCGGGTAATATAACTGTAGGAGGAAACTTTTATCAGAATAAAACATATATCTCTTTGGTAATGAATAAGGGAAAATTTGAGGTGGCAGGAGATTATATCAATAACTAT
>JAZNMO010000022.1:0-4197 GCA_045579665.1 Lachnospiraceae bacterium | reverse complement strand
GCTGTTAGCTGCGAATGCAGAAAGCTCGCAGACAATACAGCCCAAAACACTTTATATCGACAGAGAAGGAAATATGGGTTGGATTTGTTATACGAATTGGGATGCTTCTTACGTGGGTGCACTTTTTACAGGTGAGAATATATTGCTTGTGACAGATTATCAATTAAAGAATATGGGAGAATACAGGCTTACAGAGGATAAAATATGCGGAAAGTTGCTTATAGATGATTCTTTTGCAGGCAGAATAGAAATCCGCTCTTTTCTTGGTAAAATCCAAACACTTTATTTAGATTTTCAATTGGAGGAAGGCAAGCTGACAAAAGAGCAAAGAAACGCTTATAAAAAATATCTGAACCGGAATCCGAAGTTTTGGGAAAATATCAAGGATGTGATGTTAGATTATTACCTTTCCATTTATGAGGATATGGTAGAGTTTATCGATGTTCCGGAAGGCTTGGAAATAGAGAATGTAACAAGGGATAACGTGCTGAATATCGTGGATTTCGGCAGAATTTATTTTACGTATGATGGTAGGGGATGTTTCCTTGGTGAGTGCCCGATTGGCGAGGAAGAAGGAATTGGCTTCGAGTTTACGGATGGCGAAATCGAGATAATAGAACCCGATGAGATTCTTTAGAGGTATTTGATAGAGGATAAAAGGATGAATGATAAAGTTTTCGGAGAAGTAGAGTATAAGGATGGTGCATGGAAACGGGATGAAACCATTGAAGTATATGGCAAAAGTCGTGATATTACAATTGAAATCAGAGCGGACAGGCAGGATGCATCACTAGAGGTACAAAAGAAAGCATATCAGTCATTTCTTTCTCATAGGGAGCAGTATCTACAGCAGATGCCGAAAGTATTTTTGGCAGAATACTTATACAATTACGAGGATATACAGTCACGGGTTATGTTCTCGGAGAATTCCCCTTTGCTGAAAGAGAATATCAATGAAGTTGTCATTATGCAAACGGTTGCACCTCTTGTTTTGTATTTTGATACTACCGGCGATTACGGATGGATATGCAAGTGCGGATGGACAAGGGGCAGAGCACAGGCAATTCTTCTTTCCGGAAAGGAACCTCGAATCCTTACACCTGACCAGCTTCGAAATCTTCATAAACGAAATGATGACACCTTCGGCCTTTTGGTTCACGATTGTAAGAATGCATGGAGAGGCCTAACCAAGCATTCTTTCTTTGGAGAGGAAGAAAACCTTGTAATAGAGCTGGAAGGAAGTGTAGAGGACGGTATTACCGAAGAACAGAAGAAGGCTTATTCAGAGTACTTGGAGAAAGAGGACGAGCTTTTTAAGAGGTTTATGGAAGTGTTGCAGGCTTCGGAGAAAAAGGGGACAGCTCTGCCGAAAACTCTTTACATAGACATCGAAGGTAACTACGGCTGGATTTGCTATGCACAGTGGAATAAACGATACATCGGAGTGCTTCTTTCCGAGGAAACACCACGTATCCTTAAGACCAACCAATTACTGAAATATCGTAAGAGAAACAGTCCCGTGGTATTGGAAGATTTCAAAAACGAGGAGACGCACTCCTATGGAATCGGCTATGTATGGGGAAATGAGATAGATATCGATGTTTACAGAAAGGACCATTCTCTGGAAGCGATGCTCCCTCTGATAAATAAGCTTGTGGAATTCCTAAACCACCACAAAGATGCATTTGTAAAGGCACTTATTGATGACGGAATGCTCGCACTTGCAGAGGAATGGGTGTCATGCATTGAGGAAGAAGCCGAGGACAGTACAGAAGAACGCAGAGGCTATATGGTCGATGACGAAACAGCGGTATATCTTCCGATAAGCGAGGCGGATTTCTCAGCGTCACTTGGATTTAATGACATAGACATTTCCTATGATGAGAAAGCAGATGATATATCGGCATGCATTTATATAGATTGCGATCCTGACTATTTTGCAGGCCATAGCATAGAGGTATATATGGACAGCAAGGCAAATGTGGATGTAATCGGACTGGCAGGGTAAGCTTGCAGACGGAGATTATTTATTTTTCGGAGGAAAAGATGATAGATGTAATGGGATTCGTCCGGCCTTGCCATTATTTTGTCAGGAGAAGAGATTGAGGTTACGGTTCAGGATGAATTGATATAGTATTGACCAATTTTGTTTTTATGATATAATTTAAATAAAATCCGTAAAAAAGATAGAATTACGGATTGAAAATAAAAACAGAAAGGGCGATAGTATGATTTACACGTATAAAGAGTGTATAAAAAAATATAAAACGGATTATGAGATTCGTAAGCTTCTTGCTTTAGGTAAATTGAAGAGAGTGAGCAGAGGAGTATATTCTGATGATATTTATGAATCTGACCTTGCTATCATAACAAGAACCTATCCGTATGCTGTGTTTACCATGAACAGTGCATTTTATTTCCATGGTCTTACGGATACCATTCCTCGTTCGTATTACCTGATGACCGATAAGGATGCGACGAAGATAAAGGATGAGAGAGTTTGTCAGTTTTTTGATAATCATGACAGCCTTGCATTAGGAGTAGAAACAAAGAATTATTGCGGTACAGAAATTCGTATTTTTACGCGTGAGCGCATGCTGGTTGAGCTGATTAGAAATAAAAACAAAATGCCATTTGATTATTACAAAGAGATTATTGCGAATTATAGAAAGCTGATTTATGAGCTGGATATACAGGCCATACAGGAGTATGCAATTCAACTTCCAAAGACAAGAATGGTTTTAGACACATTGCAATTGGAGGTGTTCTAGGATGAATTTGGCAGTAATGATAAAAGAAATGCAGACATTAGGTTATGAGTCTGTTGATGCGGCTGCAAGAGTTTGCCAAGATATTGTCCTTAAAGCGATATCAAAAAGCTCGCTGTCTCGAAACGTAACAATAAAAGGTGGCGTCCTTATGAGAAGTATGACGCAAAATATTCGTAGAGCCACACAGGATATGGACATAGATTTTATTCGGTATTCGCTTTCTGATGAGTCCATAGAGTATTTTATTGACAAGTTGAATTGTCTGGATGGTATTGAGATAAAAAGAGTCGGTAAGATCGAGGAATTAAGTCAGCAGGATTACAATGGAAAACGTGTCTATATACACATTACGGACCGGATGGGAAATTTTATTGATAGTAAGATAGACTTGGGAGTACACAAGCATCTGGAGATAGAACAGGAAGAGTATTGTTTTGATATTGCATTTGATGATGAAGGTGCTTCGCTTCTGGCAAATACCAGAGAGCAAATGTTTGCTGAAAAATTACGCTCTCTCTTAAAGTTTGGTTCGTTTAGCACTCGTTATAAGGATGTTTATGATATGTACTACCAGTGTGGAAGAATGGATAAGGAAAAACTGACACAATGTTTACATACATTTATTTTCGATGATTCCGGAATGCGAGAAAATGATATAAACGCCATAGTAAAGAGAGTAGAATTTGTGTTTTCTGATAAAGCATATGGAAAACGAGTTGACACATCGGATAAGCGCTGGTTGGATGATGATATTCAAGCCGTTTTTGAAGGTATTTTAAATTACTTGAGAGGATTTTGCAATGGAAGATATAATAAAAGATGAGTTTTTTGGGGAATTAAAGTATCTTAAAACGAAGCGCTGGGGAAAGCGTATGGAAGCTCCGCTATTTAATTCGGATGGTAATTTGATTCTTGTGGTACAGGATGATAACAAAGAAGGCATCCTGGATGTACAAAGAGAGGCATATAAAATCTATTTGCAGAATTCCGACAAGTATAAAGATATCGCAGTAGATTATCTTTTGGACTATTATAAGTGGAATTACGAATACATTGCAAAAGTAATTTGCGATTTAGATGAGAACGACCATAAGGATGTGATTACCGAGACGCAGCTCTTTGAGATGATAGACTTATGGTCCCTCTATATCTGCAGGGATGGCAGCTTCGGATATTCTTTTGGTTGCTGTTGGGATGATGAAAATGACTTGGCTGTGCTTTTGTCAGAAGAAGAGCCGAGGGTAATATCCGGAACACAGCTTAAAAATCTTCACAGATTAAACGATGATACCATAGGGTTACTTGTCCATTACGGTAAAAATGCATGGAAGGGCTGGAAGAAGCACTCTTTGTTCGGCAAGAATGAGCACTTGGAAATAGAGCTGGAAGGAAGCGTAGAAGACGGTATCACTGAGGTGCAGAAAAA
>JAZNMO010000021.1:0-11406 GCA_045579665.1 Lachnospiraceae bacterium | reverse complement strand
TCCTTAGTACGAGAGGACCGGGATGGACGGACCGCTGGTGTATCTGTTGGAGACCAACTCCATGGCAGAGTAGCCAAGTCCGGCAGGGATAAACGCTGAAGGCATCTAAGCGTGAAGCCCCCCTCAAGATGAGATATCCCTTTCATAAAGAAAGTAAGACCCCTTGAAGACGACGAGGTAGATAGGTCATGGGTGTAAGTGCAGTAATGTACTCAGCTGAATGATACTAATAGGTCGAGGGCTTATCCTGGAAGGTAATTCTGAGAGAAGTGCTTGGAAGAAATGAACGGAAGAGAGATTTGTGTGTTCGGTTTTGAAGGTATAGACCTTCTAATCAAATATAGTATGGCGAGATAGCTCAGTTGGCTAGAGCACATGGTTCATACCCATGGTGTCGAGGGTTCGAATCCCCCTCTCGCTACGAAAGGTTCTTGAATTCAAGAACCTTTTTTTCTTTGCAATTAGATGGTAAAAAATAAAATAGATGAGCAATATTTTGAATTATATTATATAAATTAGATTTCAAACAACGTAGACATATGATATTATTTTAGTAAAAGTTCGTTAGATGATTTAGGAGGCTATCATGCAGATTCGAAAGTCGACATTACAGGATTTACAGGCGATAGAGCAACTTTATGCGGAAGCAAGAGTGTTTATGAAAGAGAATGGGAATCCAACCCAGTGGGGAGATAATTATCCGCCGATAGATTTGATAAAAGAGGATATAGAAAATCAAGTGTCTTATGTTTGTGAGGACGCCGGTAATATAGTGGCAACCTTCTTTTATATGGAGAGGCTGGACGACCCAACATATCACATTATAGAAAATGGGAACTGGATATCGGAAGAAGCATATGGAGTTATACATCGAATCACAGCTAAGAGAGGAACAAAAGGAGTTGCATCGTACTGTATCACTAAATGCCATGAAGAATGTGGTCATTTGAGAATGGATACGCATGAGAATAATATTCCGATGCAGCATTTGTTAGAAAAGCTGGGATTTCATAAGTGTGGAATTATCTATGTGGCAGATGGTTCTCCAAGAATTGCATATGAATGGATATAATCAAATTGAATTTCTAAAGTGAGTATGCTACAATGACTTATGTAAATAAAGTGAATTGTATTTGGCAGTGAAAGTGCTAAGTATATAACATTTTGGTTATAAAATAAGTCGCGAGTGCGACAGAATGTGAGGAAGAACATGGAAAGAGAATATTCTATTGAAACGAAATGCTTACAGTCAGGTTGGCAGCCGAAGAATGGTGAGCCGCGAGTATTGCCGATTTATCAGTCTACGACATTTAAATACGAGAATTCGGATGAGATGGGTAAGCTCTTTGATTTGGAGGCAGAAGGATATTTCTATACCAGATTACAGAATCCTACCAATGATTTGGTAGCACAGAAGATTTGTGAGTTAGAGGGCGGTGTAGCTGCTATGCTTACATCTTCAGGACAGGCAGCTAATTATTATGCGGTATTCAATATTTGTGAAGCCGGGGACCATGTTGTGATGTCTTCAACGGTATATGGCGGAACTTTCAACTTATTAACAGTTACTATGAAGAAGATGGGAATTGAATGTACGATTGTGGACCCGGATTCTTCAGAGGAAGAGTTGAATAAGGCATTTAAAGAGAATACAAAGTGCGTACTTGCAGAATCAATTGCAAATCCGGCACTTGTTGTATTGGATTTTGAGAAGTTTGCAAAGGTAGCACATGCACATGGTGTGCCGTTAATTGTAGATAATACATTTGCGACACCTATTAATTGTCGCCCGTTTGAGTTTGGTGTTGATATCGTGACACATTCAACAACAAAGTACATGGATGGACATGCAATGTGTGTTGGTGGTGCAATCGTTGATTCCGGTAATTTTGACTGGGATAAGTATGGTGATAAATTTAAAGGTTTAACAACTCCGGACGAATCATATCATGGAGTTACATACACAGAGAGATTTGGTAAGAAGGCATATATTACAAAGGCTACAGTACAGTTGATGAGAGATTTGGGTTCTATTCAGTCTCCGATGAATGCATTTCTTTTGAATGTTGGTTTGGAAACACTTCATTTACGTGTGCCTCGTCATTGTGAGAATGCATTAAAGGTAGCAACCTGGTTAGAGAATAATGATAAAGTAGCATGGGTTAATTATCCTGGTTTAAAGAGTAATAAGTATTATGAACTGGCACAGAAGTATATGCCGAATGGTACTTGCGGGGTTATCTCTTTTGGGTTAAAGGGTGACAGACAAACCTGTGTGAAATTCATGGATAGTTTAAAGTTGGCAGCGATAGTTACACATGTGGCAGACGCCAGAACATGTGTGCTTCATCCGGCAAGTCATACACATCGTCAGATGAATGATGAGCAGTTGAAAGAAGCGGGCGTTTCCCCAGAGTTAATTAGATTTTCTGTCGGTATTGAGAATGCAGATGATATTATCGCAGATATTGAACAGGCACTTGCAAACGTATAACATGACATGAATTTTTGAATTGGGGGCAAGCAATTGTTATGCTAAAGAGGATTTGGCGAGAAGAGATATTAGGCTTCATAACCATGCTGATTACAATTGCTATAAGGGTTGTATATATACAATTCTTTGTAGAGGATGTTGCAGTAGTAAATGACTATTATCAAAGTACAAGCGCTCAGGTAGAACAGCTTAGACAGTTTGGACTGAGTGAGATATACACAGGAATGCTTTCTGTTGTTATGTTTTTTTGCGGTAATAGTGCTGATGTCGTGATGTATACGAATGTGTTATTACAGATTTTAACTGTGGTTTTTGTATACCTTGCAATCAGAGTTTTTACCAACAGTAGTGTTGCATCGGCGTTTTCGATGATAGTTTCGTTGGTATTAGTTTTTATGGGTAATCTTAGGGAAGGGTCAGGTATGTATGTTTTTATATTGGTAGTTGCTGCCGTTGTTTGTCTTATGTGTTTGATGGCTAAGTTGGTTTCAAATTCAAAGACTACAAAGAGTAATGAATTTAGGGAAAGTGCACCGATATACGAAGGAAGAAGAAGGTATTCAGTAACACCTAATACATTGGGTGAGATGCGTGAGATTACATTGGATTCCATTGAGGAACGTGAACAGAATGCAATTCAATATATTGAGAATCCATTGCCGGTACCGAAGAGACGTGAACATAAGGAAATGGATTATGCACTTGATATAGGTGACGATTCGGATTATGACCTGATTGACCTGGAAGGATTAGATTACTTCGATTTTGAATAAAAATGAACAAATATCTTATAATAAGAAGGACCCTTTTGAAAGGGTTCTTTTTTGTTGTATAAAAAGCATGGTAGATTGGACATGACTGCTTATTAATTGGAGGAAGAGCATGAGTAAAGAAAAAAAAGAGCATCACAATATACATCTTATAACAATTGTAGGTGAGATAGAAGGACATGAAAATTCATCAAATCAGACAAAAGCAACTAAGTATGAGATTATTTTACCACAGCTGGCAGAAATAGAAGATAATCCGGAAATTGATGGTGTTTTGATTTTGCTGAATACTATGGGAGGTGATGTGGAAGCAGGGCTTGCAATTGCGGAAATGATAGCATCGTTGAGTAAACCTGTTGTTTCTCTTGTTTTAGGAGGAAGCCACAGTATTGGTGTACCGATTGCGGTAAGTAGTGACTATTCTTTTATTGTGCCATCAGGAACAATGGTGATTCATCCGGTTAGAATGAATGGAACGATAATAGGTGTTTCTCAAACCTTCCATTATTTCAAGGAAATTCAGAACAGAATCATTCATTTTATCTGTAATCATTGTAATATTGCTAAGAAACGTTTGGAAGAACTGATGATGGAAACGGAAGTGCTGACGAAGGATATTGGTTCTGTGCTTGAGGGAAAAGAAGCAGTACAGGAGGGGATTATTGATGAGATAGGCGGTATTTCTCATGCAGTAAAGAAATTGCATGAATTAATCGATGAAAGAAAGCATAAAGTTTCGCGAAAAGAAGAGGAATAACAGGTAAATTACGGAAGATAGAAAAATTCCTGATAAAAACATGACAATCTCTATAAGAAATGTTATACTAATATGTAAATTAATATTATGTTAAATTACCTTACTGCGCTCATTTTGCGAAGGAGGAGTGCGGAGTGATTTATTGAAGCAATAGATTTTGAATCATTAGGTAATGTAGTATAGCAAATGGGGGAGTAGTATGGCAGCATCTGCATCGGGAAAGAAAACATCGAAGCGCAGAACGACAAGTTCAAATAAGAAAAAGACAAGTTCTTCTGCATCCAAGAGAAAGACACAGCAGACACGCAAAGAAGTTGATGGAGCGATTAAAGGTGAAGTACTGTTAATTGCGATTTTTGCGGTAGCGATATTTACGTTTTTGTGTGTGATTGGAGTGATAAAGGGAAATGCAGCTGAATTTATCCACAATGTTATGTTTGGAGTATTTGGTTTACTTGCATATGTGATTCCAATATTGGTTTTTTTGGCTTTTGCTTTTGGTATTTCGAATAGAGGTAATACGGTTGCTGTGATTAAGCTGGTTAGTGGTGTTGTGCTGGTGTTTTTGGCAGGAATCGTATCATATATGCTGATGGGACAGGATGATTTTGTACAGAGTGAGGCTTTGATTTCGGATTTGTATAAGTCATCATCTGAACAGCATTTGGGCGGTGGCGTGTTATTTGGTAGTATTGCATATGCTTTATATATGCTGGTAGGCTTTGGCGGTACATTATTTATTGTATTGGTACTTTTTATTATTTCGCTGGTGTTTATTACAGAAAAGAGCTTTTTGCGCGGATTACGCAAGGGCGGTAGCTATCTGATTGAGTCTGCAAAGGAAGATGCAGCGAGAATCAGAGAATACAGAGACTCCTTAGAGGATGAGGAAGAGTATGTTTTTGATGAGCAGGTAGAAATTCATAGACAGGAACAAAAACAGAAAAAGGAGCAAAAGCTTAGACGTGTTGATAAGAAGGCAAAGGGCGTAATATCCAGTACTTCTGCAACTATTTATGAGAAGTCAAAGAATACGGGCGTAAAGTCAGATATTCATGAGATTATGGTTTGCGATGAAGAGACCGAAGAACCAGCAGAAGCAGTTATACAGGATATCCGAGTAACTCCGTATAATGCGGCAGTGAAGACGGAAGAAATGAAAGTGAAGCGTGCCCAGCCGGTACAGACTTCATTTTTGGAGGAATTAAATCAGCCGGCAGAGGATATGTCAGCGATTGATAGCATGCCTGAGCCTGTGACAGAAGCAACAACCCGTAAGAAGGCATCTTTTACCAAGGAAGAGAAGCTTGAGGTGGCGCGTGAGGAAGCACAGCTTGCTCAGCAGATTCAAGCGAATGAGAAGCCAATCAAGAAGTACGTCTTTCCACCGATAGAGCTTCTGAAACAAGGAGAAAGAAGCAAAGGAGATTCTGTTCAGCTTTTAAAGGAAACCGCATTGCGATTGCAACAAACCCTACAGAACTTTGGTGTTAAGGTTACTGTTACGGACATCAGTCAGGGACCTGCGGTTACAAGATATGAATTACAACCGGAGCAAGGCGTAAAGGTTAGTAAGATTGTTGGGCTTGCAGATGATATTAAGTTGAATCTCGCAGCGACGGATATTCGTATTGAAGCACCGATTCCAGGGAAGGCGGCAGTTGGTATAGAAGTGCCGAATAAAGAAAACAGTATGGTTGCCTTGAGGGATTTGTTAGAGTCGAAGGAATTTAAGCAGTTTCCATCTAATATTGCATTTGCAGTAGGTAAGGATATTGGCGGACAAGTTGTTGTTACGGATATTGCCAAGATGCCTCATATGCTAATAGCCGGAGCAACAGGTTCCGGTAAGTCGGTATGTATTAACACAATCATTATGAGTATTCTATATAAGGCTGACCCTGCGGATGTTAAGATGATTATGATTGATCCGAAGGTGGTAGAGCTTAGTGTATATAATGGTATTCCGCATTTGATGGTTCCTGTAGTGACGGACCCTAAGAAGGCTTCTGCGGCACTGCATTGGGCGGTTGCTGAGATGACGGAGCGTTATAAGAAATTTGCTGATTTAAATGTTCGAGATTTAAAGGGTTATAATAAGGCTGTGGAAGGTGGAAAAACATCTCCGGAAGGAGAGGCTTTACAAAAGATGCCTCAGCTTGTTATTATAGTGGATGAGCTTGCTGATTTGATGATGGTTGCAGCTGGAGAGGTAGAGGAAAGTATTTGTCGTTTGGCACAGCTTGCGAGAGCGGCTGGAATACATTTGATTATTGCAACTCAGCGACCGTCAGTCGATGTTATTACAGGTTTGATTAAGGCTAATATGCCGAGCCGTGTAGCGTTTAGTGTATCTAGTGGAGTTGATTCCAGAACGATTCTGGATATGAACGGAGCGGAGAAGCTTTTGGGTAAGGGCGATATGCTCTTTTATCCTCAGGGGTATGCAAAGCCTGCCAGAGTACAGGGCGCTTTCGTATCTGATACAGAAGTATCGGATGTGGTTGATTTTCTAAAGAATCAAATGCTTGGTAATACATATGATGTAGAGATTGAAGAAAAGATTAAGACCATGCAGACTTCTGTCGGCAGTGAAAGTGTCGGTGGCGGAGCTAGTGATTATGATGCTTATTTTGCAGATGCGGGACGATTTGTGATTGAAAAAGATAAGGCGTCTATTGGAATGCTGCAAAGAGTATTCAAGATAGGTTTTAATCGTGCTGCAAGAATTGTAGACCAGCTAGAGGCGGCAGGTGTTGTTGGAGCCGAGGAAGGTACAAAGCCAAGAAAAATATTAATGAGTATAGAGCAATTTGAGAATTATCTCGAAGAAGCTATATAGGATAAATAATAAGAATTATACAATTGAGGAGAATGAGAATGAAAACAGATATCGAAATCGCACAGGAAGCAAAATTACTACCTATCGTTGAGGTGGCAAAGAGCCTTGATATGACGATGGACGATCTTGAACTTTACGGAAAGTATAAGGCAAAGATTTCAGATGAGTATCTGGAGAAAATAAGCGGTAATCAGGATGGTAAATTAATCCTTGTTACTGCAATTAACCCTACTCCTGCAGGAGAAGGTAAGACAACTACCAGTGTTGGCTTAGGTCAGGCGTTTGGTAAGCTTGGTAAGAAGGCAGTGATTGCATTAAGAGAGCCTTCCTTAGGACCTTGCTTTGGAGTTAAGGGGGGGGCTGCAGGCGGCGGTATGGCTCAGGTAGTGCCGATGGAGGACTTGAATCTTCATTTTACAGGAGATTTCCATGCGATTACAGCAGCAAATAACTTATGTGCTGCATTGTTGGATAATCATATCCAGCACGGTAATGAGCTTGGAATTGATACCAGACAGATTGTTTGGAAGAGATGTCTGGATATGAACGACAGAGTTCTTAGAAATGTTGTTGTTGGTATGGGTAATAAGATGGATGGTTTTGTAAGAGAAGACCATTTTGTGATTACAGTAGCATCTGAGATTATGGCTGTTCTTTGTCTTGCAAATGATATGAATGATTTGAAGGCAAGACTTGATAGAATGGTAGTAGCGTATAATTATGCAGGAGAGCCTGTTACAGCAGGACAGATTAAGGCAACAGGTGCTATGGCAGCATTGTTAAAGGATGCGATTAAGCCGAATTTAATTCAGACCTTAGAGCATACACCGGCTATCGTACACGGTGGTCCATTTGCGAATATTGCGCACGGTTGTAATAGTGTAATTGCAACAAAGGCTGCTTTGAAGATGGCTGATTATGTGATAACAGAGGCAGGCTTTGGAGCTGATCTTGGTGCTGAGAAGTTCTTTGATATTAAGTGTCGTCAGGCAGGTTTGAGGCCTGATGCGGTAGTACTTGTAGCAACCATTCGTGCATTGAAGTATAACGGTGGTGTTGCAAAAGCTGACTTGAATCAGGAGAATCTTGCAGCATTAGAGAAGGGTATTGTGAACTTAGAGAAGCATATTGAGAATGTACAGAAGTATGGAGTACCGGTAGTTGTAACATTGAATGCTTTTGTGACAGATTCGGATGCTGAGATTGCATTTGTAGAGAAGTTCTGTAAGGATAGAAATTGTGATTTTGCATTATCGAAGGTATGGGAGTTCGGTGGCGAAGGCGGCATTGAATTGGCAAACGCAGTGTTGAATACTTTGGAGACAAAGGAAAGTCATTTTGCACCGATTTATGATGAGAAGGATACCATTTGTAATAAGATTACAACGATTTCTAAGGAGATTTACGGAGCAGACGGTGTAGTATTTGCGCCTGCAGCTATGAAGCAGATTGAAAGATTAGAGAGTCTAGGATACGGTAAGCTTCCTATCTGTATGGCCAAAAATCAGTACTCTTTGTCAGATGATCCGACATTACTTGGTCGTCCTACAGGCTTCCAGATGAATATCAGAGAGGCTTATGTATCTGCAGGAGCCGGCTTTGTAGTTGCTCTTACGGGTGCGGTTATGACTATGCCGGGACTTCCAAAGACTCCGGCAGCATATCAGATTGATGTGGCAGAGGATGGAAAGATTACAGGATTGTTCTAATATCCTAAGAATATTTAGAGGTTTTGATTCATGAAATGTCCAAAATGTAAGGCTGAGATGGGGGAAGGCAAGCTGCTTTGCGAGAATTGCGGAGAAGAGGTTATGATGGTTCCGGACTTTGATTTGGAGCTGGAACAGGAGATTGACAGAACTTTACGCAGTATGGCAGAGGATTTTGCTGAGCAGATGGCAACAGATGGAGAAGGTGAATACAAAGATAGAGAAGAGTCGGATGGCTTAGACGACTTGGAAGATGTGATGGCAGATAGTCTGGAAGACTACCTGCCTTCTTGGGGTGTACGAATGAAGCCATCAACTAAGCGCATGATACTGCTTGCTTTGGGGGCAATAGCTGTTATCGTCCTTGTTATCGGTGGTGTCAGACTGGCGTCAAGAGTGATAAAAGAGAATTCCTTTGATTATCAGTATCAGTTGGGAATGGACTATTATGCTACAGGCGAATATTTAAAGGCATTGGAGCATTTGGAAAATGCATCTGAGATAGAAGCAGAGCATGTACAGACTCGTTATCAAATGGCACTTTGTTATGAACAGTTGGGTCAGACAAAGAGCACGATTTTAATTTGCCACGAGGTATTAGGCTTGGAGGGTGGCAAACTCACTGAGGTATATGACAAGCTGATAGGATTATACTTGGATAGTGAAGCTTATCAGGATGTTTGGGATGTTTTAAAAAGCTGTAATGATGAGGTGATACTAGGAAAGTATGCAGAATATACAGCATATACGCCTCAGCTGGATACTTCTGAGGGAGTGTATGATAGGCCGGTGTCAGTTTCGTTTACTGAGTATGAGAACGGCTTTGTCTATTATACGTTAGACGGCTCTAAGCCAACGATGAATTCTAATGTATATCAGAAGCCTATTCGTCTGGAACAAGGAGATTATCAGATTAAGGCAATGTACGTTAATCTTTATGGTGTGCAGAGTGAGGTTATGAGCAAGAGTTTCTATATCAAGCTGGCAGCACCACTGGCACCGGAAGTTAATTTGGATAGTGATACATATACCCAGCCTGCATTTATTGAAGTATATCATAATAATAATACGAAGATTTATTATACAAAGGATGGTACGACGCCAACCGAGAAAAGTAACAGATATATAGGGAAGATGGAATTGCCGTTGGGACTTAGCAATTATGCTTTTGTTGCAATAGATGCAAATGGTCTGAGCAGTGAAGTGGTAAAACGTACTTATCGTTTTGAACCGGAGGCAAATTTTGATGTAGATTTGGCTTTACAGGTATTACTGAATACATTGATAGCAAATGGTGTACTGGCTGATGCGGAGGGACATATACCGGATAAGGAAGGTATGAATCTGTATACAGTACAGACAGCGGTTGAAATGAATGATACAGTTTATTATATTGTCCATGAGGAATATATGGACGAATTTGGTGAAACAGCAGATAATTTGACAATGTATGCAATTAACAGTGAGACAGCGGAGTTGTTTTATGCCTACAAGGTGAAGGATGGACAGTATCGTCTGAGGAGTTTTGCACAATAGCTTATGTATAGTTTGCACAAATGTAATAAAAACATTGAAATTATGACATGTTTCCATTAAAATAAGCATGATATGTGAAAAAATTGTCAGGAGGAGTGTTATGTATCAGATTTTAGAAGCGAAAGAGCTTACCACAAATATTTATCTGATGGAAGTTGAAGCACCTCGTGTTGCTAAGAACTGCCAGCCAGGTCAGTTTGTTATTGTAAGAATGGATAAGGATGGAGAAAGAATTCCGCTTACAATTTGTGATTATAATAGAGAGAAAGGAACTGTAACTATTGTATTCCAGATAGTAGGTGCAGAATCTTTAAGAATTTCAAGACTTCAGACAGGAGATGCTTTACATGATTTCGTTGGACCACTTGGATGTCCTTCAGAGTTAGTTCATGAGGATAAGGCTGAGCTTGCAAAGAAGAAGATTCTCTTTGTTGCCGGTGGTGTTGGTACTGCGCCTGTATATCCACAGGTGAAGTGGTTACATGAGAATGGCTTTGCTGCTGATGTTATCGTTGGTGCAAAGAATAAGGATTTATTAATTCTTGAAGATGAGATGAAGGCTGTTGCAGGTAATCTCTACATTACAACAGATGACGGTTCTTACGGAAGAAAGGGTATGGTAACTCAGACAATTCAGGAGCTTGTTGATGCAGGCAATCAGTATGATTTGTGTGTAGCTATCGGACCTATGATTATGATGAAGTTTGTATGTAAGTTAACAAAGGAATTAAACATTCCTACAATCGTTAGCTTGAATCCTATTATGGTTGATGGTACAGGTATGTGCGGTGCCTGCCGTGTTACTGTAGGAGACCAGGTTAAGTTTGCTTGTGTTGATGGTCCTGAGTTTGATGGTCATCTTGTAAACTTTGATGAAGCTATGAAGCGTCAGCAGATTTATAAGACTGCTGAAGGTAGAGCTATGTTAAAAGAACAGGAAGGTGATACACATCACGGCGGATGTGGACACTGCGGAGGTGACGAATAATGGACGTTTTAAAGAAGGTACCTGTTAGAGAGCAGGAAGCAGAAGTAAGAGCAAAGAATTTTGACGAGGTTTGTCTTGGATATAACAAGGAAGAGGCTATGGAAGAGGCTTCTCGTTGTATTAATTGTAAGAATGCAAAGTGTGTACAGGGATGTCCTGTATCTATCAATATTCCTGCATTTATTGAGCAGGTTAAGCTTGGTAATATTGAGGAGGCTTATCAGATTATCAGCCAGTCTTCGGCATTACCTGCTGTTTGTGGACGTGTATGTCCTCAGGAGAGCCAGTGTGAGGGTCAGTGTATCAGAGG
>JAZNMO010000020.1:0-4374 GCA_045579665.1 Lachnospiraceae bacterium | reverse complement strand
CTTCAGCTTTATTGCTTTTCTTTTGCTTTTTGGCCAGTGCATACTTGTAATTTACAAGCAATCAATGCGATGGGAAGAAGTGACTTGTTCTTAAAGCTTGAATTAATTAAAAAAGGATATGGTGTAGTAGTTCTGATTGCTGCTGTTTTTATATTTGATTCACCTATTGCTATTGCTGCAACAGGTCTTATTACATCGTGGATAGGTTGGTTTGTCAATGCTTATCCAAATAAAAAGCTGATAAATTATTCATATAAAGAACAGATATTTGATATTATTCCTTCGTTATTAATGTGTTTGATTATGTTTGTGATTGTATGGTCAGTTGGTCATTATTGCCATGATATGATGAATATTATAGTTGTTATAATTCAAGTGATAACAGGAGTAATTACATACTTAGTTTTATCTATTATTTTTAAATCCAAACCATTTTATACATTACTTGAATATATAAAAAATAGATAGCGTCATTAAATTGTCTAAAAAGTGAATGATAAAAGCTACGATCTTGCTAATAATTTTTGTAATATGTTAAAGAGTAAAAGGAGTTTATATATGAATTATGATTCTTTATGCGGAAAAAAGCTTCTCGTAATGGGGGGAGGTTCTCAGCACTGCAAAGTTGTAGAAGCTGCAAAAGAGCTTGGAGTGATAACATTTGTTGTTGATAATCTGGAAACTGCTCCAGCAAAAGAAATTGCGGATTATTCTTTTCAGATAAACGTAACAGAAACAGAACGATTGGCAGAACTTTGTGAAGATTATGGCATCGATGGCATTGTAAGTGGCTGGTTTGATTTTGTTCAGCCACATTATCAGGCACTATGTGAAAGGACTGGTATGCCTTGCTATGGTACAAAAGCTCAATTCGATACATTGACTAGAAAGAAAGAGTTTAAAGAATGCTGTTTATCATATGGTGTTGGTGTTCCAACTAGACTTATGATTGATGATATAGGTAGAACATTACCTTTTAAAGTGATTGTTAAACCATCAAATAGCAGAGGCTCAAGAGGTGCGTCTATTTGTTCCACTCCGGAAGAAGTATTATCCGCTGTTGAAAGAGCTAAAGAAGCATCGTTTGATGGTGAGTATGTTATTGAAAGATATATTGAACAAACGGATGCATTTTGCGTGTCATATATTTTTATTAATGGTAAGGCCTATATTGAGCAGCTTTCCGATGCGTACTTTGGTGACAAAGATGTTGGTTTAGACAGAGTTGCTGTGGCTTATCGTTCTCCATCATGCAGAACGGATGAGTATATCAAAAAAGAAAACGGAAGACTTATAAAGATGCTTGAGGGAATTGGCGTTAAAAACGGTCCTTTTGTTGCTCAAGGATTTTTTACGGATGATGATGTTGTATATTTTGACCCTGGAAGGAGATTTGCTGGAGGTGAATACGAAAGGGCATTCAGACGACTCACAGGTATTGATGTTCCAAAGAGCATGATAATATTTGCACTAACGGGTGAATTCCCGGTTGATGATGAAGTGGGTTTTAAAGAAGATAGTTTCTTGTTAAATGGAAAGACAACAATTAGACTTCAAATCAATGTTTGTTCGGGTATTGTTGCTAGAGAAGAAGGCTTTGACTGTATACAAGAAATGCCAGAAGTTGAATATGTAGCATTCTATCATGCTCCAGGTGAAAAGATTGATGCGACAGGAAATACTCATCAAAGATATGCCCATATTATTGTGGTTGCTGATGATACAATCAAGCTCAAAGAAGCAATACAAAGTATCTATGATAAAATTAGAGTCTATGACGAAATGGGTAATAATATGATAATTTCGCTTTTTAACCCTGAGTTACTCTAAAATTTTGATTTTTTCTCTTGATTATTTTTCTTATATGTGCTATAATCATTATGTTATAGTGCATATTTTAGTTTTTTGTATTTTGAATCAATACAAAACAGATTATAACTGAGGATTTTGTTATTGTACTCATATCAATTAATGCTAAATCTCTTGATTTAATATGTATCCAGAATGAAATAAGTATAAAAAGAATCGAGTAGTTGTTATAAAAAGCCATGGAACTAAAAAATGGTGCACAAGGTACAGGTATTACATTTACGTCTGACGTTTACGGTGTAGTGTTTGCATAGTTTTATTTATTAGTTATTTATATATTGTGTGAAAAGAATTAGACTCAATTTTAAAGAGGCGTTGCTCATGAGTATCAATGTTACACGTTCTTCGATGCCTTCGTATGAAGAGTATTGCGAGGAAATTAAATCAATATGGGACACAGTCCATTTAACCAATATGGGTCCCATTCATAACAGGCTTAAAGAGCAACTAAAAAGCTACCTGAAGGTTTCTGATATTGAGCTCTTTGTTAATGGACATCTGGCACTTTATTGTGCAATAAAATCATTGGGGCTCAGCGGAGAGATTATAACTACCCCTTTTACATTCGCTTCTACGACAAATGCGATTGTGCAGGCCGGCTGTAAGCCTGTATACTGTGATGTCAAAGGTGACTATACCATTGACGAGAGCAAGATAGAAGCGCTAATCACGGATAAAACAGTTGCAATACTTGGCGTACACGTTTACGGAAATATATGCAATATTGATGCTATCAAAGCAATTGCTGAAAAGCACAATTTAAAGGTAATCTATGATGCAGCCCATGCATTTGGTATCGAGTATAATGGCAGAGGAATAACATCATATGGTGATGTATCAATGCTTTCATTTCATGCAACGAAGGTGTTCCATACAATCGAAGGCGGTGCGCTTTGTTTTAACGATAGTTCACTTTCTGATAAGATTTCAAAGCAGAGAAACTTCGGTATAAATGGCGAAGAGCTTCAGTGCTTTGGTACAAATGCTAAAATGAATGAATTTCAGGCAGCTATGGGTATCTGCAATTTGAGGCATATCGATGATGAGCTTGAGAGTAGAAGAAAAGCATTTGAAAGATACGAGCATAATCTTAAGTCTGTCAAGGGAATTAAGACAATCGGCTTGAACAGTGATATCAAGCAAAACTACGCTTATTATCCGATACTTGTAGATGAGAATGTGTTTGGTATAAACAGGGACAGGCTTTGTGATAAGCTTTCAGAGAGCGGGGTATCTGCAAGAAAGTATTTCTATCCGCTTGTTTCTGAGAATCTTGAATTTGGTACTTGTGATACATCTGATACACCTAAGGCTTATTATTTTTCAAGAAATATTCTTTGTCTGCCTATGTATGCTCATCTGAGCTTAACCGATGTTGATATGATATGCAATGCTATAAAGAATTGTGAGGAGGAGTAAACCATGAAAGGTATTATTCTGGCTGGTGGAAAGGGAACGAGACTTTACCCTAATACAATAGCAGTCAGCAAACAGCTTCTGCCTATCTACGATAAGCCACTTATCTATTATCCGCTTTCTGTTCTGCTTCTTGCAGGAATAAAGGACATACTCGTTATTTCTACACCTGATGACACTCCGAATTATGAGAAGCTTCTCGGAGATGGCTCGAGAATCGGTGTACATATTGAATACAAGGTTCAGGATACCCCAAGAGGTCTTGCGGATGCATTTATTCTTGGAGCTGAGTTTATTGGTGACGACAGCGTTTGTCTCGTTCTTGGTGACAACGTATTCTACGGAAACAACTTTACAAAGATTCTGAAGGCCTCAATGGAGAGAGCTGAAAAGGATGGAGCAGTAATATTCGGTTTCCCTGTAAAGGACCCGACAGCTTTCGGCGTTGTTGAGTTTGATGGAAACGGTAATGTTATCTCTATCGAAGAAAAGCCATCAGCACCTAAGTCAAATTATGCAGTTCCCGGCCTTTACTTCTACAACAATGAAGTCGTTGAGATTGCTAAGAATGTTAAGCCTTCTGCAAGGGGCGAAATCGAAATCACGTCAATCAATAATCACTATCTTGAGCACGGAAAACTCAAGGTAACTCTTATGGCAAGAGGTATGAGCTGGCTTGATACGGGCTCACCTAAGGGTATGCACAAGGCAAGCGGCTTTGTTAAAACGGTTCAAGAAATGCAGGGTTTCTATATTTCTTGCATAGAGGAAATTGCTTGGCGCAGAGGCTTTATTACAACAGAGCAGCTCAAGGCGCTTGGCGAAGAACTTAAAATGACCGAATATGGTCAGTATCTTATTTCTCTTGCAGAGGAGGCAATATAGAATGACTATTATAGTTACCGGCGGAGCTGGATTTATAGGAAGTAATTTTATATTTCATATGCTCGAAAAGTATCCTGATTACAGAATAATCTGTCTTGACAAGCTCACTTATGCAGGAAATCTTTCTACCCTTGAGCCTGTTATGAACAATCCGAATTTCAGATTTGTTAAGGCTGATATATGTGACAGGGAAACTGTTTACAA